>JAYVZW010000442.1:0-3430 GCA_043783015.1 Verrucomicrobiota bacterium | reverse complement strand
GCAGCGTTGCCCGGGTGGATTTGTTTGGCTCCGTGGCGCGAGGCGAGTGCAGGCCCGGCAGCGACGTGGATTTGCTGGTGGAATTTTTGCCCGGAAGCAACACGGGACTTTTTGAAATGGGCGCTCTCAAGGAAGACCTCGAGGAAAAGCTCGGCTGCCGGGTGGATTTGGTGAGCCGACGCGCTGTCGAGCGAAGCCGCAACCCCATTCGCCGCGCCGCAATCCTCGCGCATCCGATTTCCGTGTATGCCCGATGAAAAACAAACCGGGCTTCTGCGCGACATCCTCGACTCCGCGCTGATCATCCGCACATACCTCGATGGAGTCAGCCGTGAAGCGTTCATGGCCAGCCTCGAAAAACAGGATGCCGTGCTGCGCCGTTTCGAGATCATCGGCGAAGCCGCCAGCCGTCTCGCACCGGAAACTCAATCCATTTTTCCGAATCTGCCTTTCCGCAGCATGAGAGGAATGCGAAACATCATCGCTCACGATTATGGCGATGTGGACATTGATCAGGTTTGGAAGACCGCAACAACCGATTTGCATGAATTGATCCGGTCGCTGGATCAGCACTTTGCTTGACGAATCTATTTTCGTTTGCGATGCACCCGCCACGAAGCACAGCTTCCCCGGCTAGGTTGCGTTTCCAAGCCCGTCAGCTTGGGAACGAGTCAAAATATTTGTTGAGGAAGCACAACGATGAGCAAAAGTTGTGTAACTAAAATGAAAGGACTCGAAATGTCAGATCAATATCTCTGGAAGAAGACGGGCGAGCGAAATGACCTCGACTACTTTCTCACCGCACATGAAGAGGCAACCGGGGTCGGATTGTCTGTAATAACGGAGCGGGAGACGCCCGACTTCATCTGCGAAGTAGAAAATCGAGGCAATGTTGGGGTGGAGTTAACCAAGATCATAACACACCCTGAGACTCGACAGTGGCATCGGCTTTTTGGTTCCGGTGCGATGCAATGCACTTGGGATATCGTTGACGCCATTTCCTGTGCGGTCATTCAAAAAGCCAAAAAGCTTCGCAAAGCTGGCTGGCCAACTTCCGAAGTAATTTTAGTGATCCAGTTGTTCGATAACCCGTTGAGCGAAATCCATAGAGGCTTGGCGAAGATAGACAGTGGCGAGTTCGTCGAAGCCGGATTTTCGGAAATATGGATTACTGACCATTCAACAATCGAGGCCTACGGGCTTGTCGAAGTTTTCGCACTCTATCCTGAGTGCTTTGCGGGATATTATCCGCTCGCTTTTGGTCGCAAACCTTACGGGTAATCGGTGGCTGCACTTTGTGTGCTGCTCAAATCCCTTTCGATTCCAACTCCTGAAGCCGCTGGCGGGCATGTGGAATCAAATTTGCATAGTCTGGTGACTTCAATTCGATGAATCTTCTATAGCTGCTGATTGCTTCTCGCCATTGCTTGAGTTCATACTCTGACTCTGCTTTGCTGTAGCAGGCACTCGCGGACTGGGGATTTATTGAGAGAGACTTCGTGTAGCATTGAATAGCTTCCGAGTGTCGGCCAAGGGCGCGCAGACTACCGCCTTTGTTATACCATCCTCGTGCGTCCCGATGATCGGCGGCGATGGCTTTATCGTAACAGCCAATGGCTTCTTCGTATCGGCCAAGAGCGTGGTGAGCATTGCCTTTGTTATTCCAAGTCGTTGGGTCGCGTGGCTCAATGGCTAGCGCCCTGTCGCAACATCGAATTGCGTCCTCGTGCCGACCGAGCGTCGAGAGCACGTTACCTGCATTGCCCCAGGCCATCGCATTACTCGGATCAATGTTTAGCGCTTTCTCGAAGCACTGGAGCGCCTCTTGGTTGCGACCAAGATAATACAATGCAATGCCTTTGTTGCTCCATGCGTTGGCGTATCGAGGTTCGAGCGCCAAGGCTTTGTCAAAGCAGGCAAGCGCCTCGTCATACTTGCCGAGGGCGCAAAGGGAACCACCTTGATTACTCCAATAGTTCGCCGGCTGATCTTCGGCTTGCGGAGTCTGAACCCTTCTTTTCGTCCTTCTTTCCAAGATCACCTCCAAGTCTCTGCGCAATTCTGAAAATCCAGAATAGCGGTCTGAGGGTTTTGGCCTCAAACAGCGGTCGATGATCGCAGAGAAGGGACTATCTACGGCAGGCAAGTGATTGCCAATCTGTTGCTCGTAAGTAGTGCGCAGGAAAGTTTCCATGTCGCCACACCAAGGAGCCAGAAAGGGCGGCTGGCGACTTCCCGCCGCCATTTGCCACAGGACGAGGCCAAAACTGTAGATGTCAGTTCGCGTGTCCGCATCTTCGCCACGATAGACTTCAGGTGCGATGTATCCGGGCGTGCCGCACATCATCTTTCCTTCCGCTCGTATCATGCTAAAACCGAATTCACCGTCTTTTCCCCTTGTTACGAACAGACGCTCCCGTTGCTTTGAACGCTCAACTATCAGCTGTATGCCAGCCTCCTGACAAAGCTCTGCAGCTAAACGCTCTCGATCTGTCAACTTGTGTTGTATCGCAGCTAATCCAAAATCCGCAATTTTGAGCGTGCCATCCTGCGCGATAAGGATATTGGCGGGTTTGATGTCTCTGTGACAGCGAATCCCTTGCGCTATCGCGTGCTCCATCCCCTGACAGAATTGGATTCCCCACTTCAACGCTACATTCGCATCCAGCGCGCCGTCAGCTAAGTGATCACCCAAACTTACGCGCCCAGCCGAATCAGCGGGCAGATAATCCATCATCACAAACAAGCGCCCGTGAAACTCCTGAACCCAGCGTGCTGCTACAATACTCGGATGACTTTGCAGATTGGACCACAGCAGGGCCTCTTTCTTGAACGACTCGCGGCTTGCTGGATCAGCAAGCAATTCGTCCCGGAAGGTTTTTAGAGCGAACGATTCGCCTGACTGGCGATGCCGCACGAGATAGACAACGCCGAATCCACCCTCACCCAATTTCCGTAGCACCTCAAATGTGCCCCCGATTACATCACCCTTTTTGTATGGCTCAAACGCCGGTTGCTGCGACTGAGTCAACAACGCGGGTTCCGCGCGCTTCTGAACATTTCCCGGCGGTGGGTTCTTGCCGAAGAGATTCTCGAAAAAGCTTTTCACTTAACCAAGACATTTAGCACTCCGTCGCGACTGTGAAAGAGTTCTTTCGACTCGTTCCCAAGCTGGCGGGCTTGGGAACGCAACACGCCGGGGGGATGGAGCGGAGCGACATAGCCTGCCGCCGACAGCCCGAAGGGTGGCCGTGGCAACGGCCAGCAACCTGTGTTTCATGGCAGGCGGCAGGGCTGCACCGCTGAGGTTTGGAAAAATCGCGTGTTCGCTGGCAGCGGCAGACCGGCCTGCGCGATCGAATAGCGGGCAACGCGCGGCACGGGCAAGCCTATTGCCTGTAGATGTCCCGGCGGTGCCCGATTTGCACCA
>JAYVZW010000441.1:0-3433 GCA_043783015.1 Verrucomicrobiota bacterium | reverse complement strand
CGCCGCCACTAGTCCCGCCGTCACAAGCAAGCTCATGAATTGCCCGCTCAACGTCACCGTGTAGCCCATCGGTGAAGCCGCTACTGTCGCGTGCGCCTTCGGAAATACGGGCGCGCGCGGGTCATCAGTTCCCGCAATGTCCAGTAAGGCACGTTGTAACGGCTTCGCCAGCGGCACGCGCTGTGTCCTTCCGGTCTTCCTGCTGGTGTAGGCCAGCACGTTCGCGCTCAAGTCCACATTCTCCCAAGTCAGCGCCGCCACGTCGCCCAGGCGCATCCCGCCGCCGTAAAGCCCCATCAGGATCATCCCGCGCCACTCATCATTTGCCGCCGCCAGCAACGTCTTCAACTCCGGCAGCGTGAAGGGACGGCGCGCCGCCTTTTCGCTCTTGCGCTCGAAAATCTTCATCTCTTGCGCCCGCATCACGGGGCGCGCCAGCACGCCGTCTCTCTCGGCAGCGGAAAGCATCATCCGCAGAATCTTCAACGCAAGCCGCACCGATGAAGGAGACACGCGCGCCAGCTCCGAATCGCGGAAGCGCATCAAGTCGGCCTTGGTGAGTTCGTTCATGTCCTGATCTGCCCTTGCCTCAAAGAAGGTCAGAAAGCTCTCGCACACGGCGCGGTAGCGCGAATAGCTCGACGGCGCGACGGCGGCTTTTTGCACAGCCAGCCAGCGCAACGTGTAGGCGCGCACGCTCGTTTCTGCCAGCCCGCTCCCTGTTACCAACTTCATCAGCCCTTCAAAGCTGCGCTGCGCGATGCGGCGCGTTCGCAAGTCCTCGATGCCTCCTAGAAAGTCCTTCACGGCAATTGGTGTGCGCTTTCCCTGCGCCGCCTGCTCCATCTCATCCGCGATGCGCTCCGCCAGCTTCATCGCCTCCTTGCGGCTCGGCGTGCTCTCATGCACGCCCGTTGTCTTCTTCAACTGCATGCGTCGTGTTCCCTTGATCCCCGTAATGCAGGCGACGAGATAAGGTGATCGGTTGTCCTGCCAGATGCTTGCCATCTTGTGATTCTATCTGCCAATTTTTCAGAATCAAATTCAGAATAAACTTTTTGATTTTGATGATTTTGACATCTCTAACACACTCATTTTCAATAGCTCCCACGGCGCTTGTCTAACCGTGGGTTCGAATCCCACCCTCTCCGCCATCTTGATTGAAACCCCTTGAAGAACGGGCAAGCCTACGATACGCAAGGCTCAACATGGGCAAAGTGATACACCAGTCTAATACATCACCCCTGAACCCATGCCCGCTCGCGACCACTTGTGGAGTCGTAATGACATCTATAATTTTTGTATGAGATTTCAAATCGGCACGTCGCGATATTGCCGGGCATTGCGCTTCTATTGAGCCTTCGGAGGTATTTGCGTTGACTCCCGCCAATGACGGGAGCGGATTCGCCGAATTGCATCATCGCTCCAATACCGTCGCATTTGATTGAAGTCCCCGTGGGAATAGTCATCGGGCGCGCTTCGTAACGACTCAAGGAATGGAACGAGATCAAGTTCACCCTCACGGCCCATGACTTGTATGGCGTGAAGACGACGGGTTAGGTTTTCTTCGCCCGCTTTCAATGCAGTCGCTTTCAACTGCTCAACTGGCAACGCGGCAACCAGCATGAGATCCAAAAGTGTGTTGATATTGTTTCTCGGCACGCCGGGCGGTTCAGCGCCCGCTTTCGATTTCAAAGTATTGATGAGTTCCGAGTCACCGAGAAACTCTAGTTCAGAACGCGCAATGCCATGGTCCGAGGTCCGCTGCCTCAGGCTGTCCAGATACATTGAATAGGTGTCCATGAGAAACTGCCGACCCGCTCCTTCACCCATGCGGACCAAACCGCCAGCAATCTTGCATCGCGCCGCTTCACTGTAACTCGAATCCTTGAGAGCTTCGAGAAGGGTGTTTTTGGAGTCAGAAACGGCAAGGTCAGCGAGTGCGGAAACTGCCGCTTCGCGTGTATATTTTTCGACTTCCGGCTTTCCAACCACGGATTGCATTTGCTTCACCGCATCTCGTTCTTGAAACTGCGCGAAACCCTCCAATGCGCACTTGATCGCGTCGCGTGAAAAGACATCCACTTCCCCGTCGACTTTGAGGGCGTCGGTCAACCATGTCCGCAGCGTTGGCAGGACGAAGGGATCGCCAACCCTGACTAGCGCCCGCGCGACCTCGCAGTGAAACTCCCCCACCTGAATCGCGGCCATCTCCGCAAATTGCTCCATAGGCGGACCGGAGGGCGCGAATGATAACAAAAGTTCCAAGACAGTCCGGGCGTGGCTAGAGCCACTTTGTGCAGCCTTCTCCAAAGGCGCGAGATTCACGCCGCCCGAACGCAGCATCTCCGCCGTGATGGGAGGCTCTGTTGGATCAATGAGTTTCGCCAGCCGTAGAATCTCCGCCTCGCAATTTGCCCTCTCGCTCGTGTCTTGCTGCTTACGAAATTTCGTCAATAGCGGTTCATTTCCAGAATCGGGCCCCCAGACATATTTGCCAGTCTTATCGATATAGGCGGCCTTGCCACCAACGACAACTTGAGCCAGTCCTTTGTAAAATGGTTCAGCAACCAGAAAGCGTGGCGGAATCACCCATTTTCCGAGTCGATCCACATAGCCCCAGGTTTCTTGCCCTGAGCCCTTCCCGCTTTGCACATTTACGAGACCTTCCGAGAATTCCCCAGCCCACTGGCCATTCGCCATGGTGAAGACGACATTGCCCTTTGTATCGACGAAGGACATAGCTCCCGTTTCTTCACGGACACGCGCTAGGCCTTCCGAGAAGCGCCATGCAAGCGAGAAGCGAGGCGCGATGGCAAATGTTCCTGTCTTATCAATGTAGCCCCAGCGCCGGGAAAATTTTTCTCCCTTTTGTCCCACCGCCAAGCCATCATGAAATGAAGAGGGGCTTTCGAACTTCGCGTCGATGACTGTTTTTCCCTCTTTGTTGATAAAGCTCCATCGCTCCCCATCGGGGACGCACGCAAGCCCCTCTGAAAATGTGGAATCGCAGGGCGAATAGGATGGGTATCGGGGAGAAATAACAAACGATCCGCTCTTGTCGATGTATCCCATTTTCCCTTTGACCACGATCTGAGCCAGCCCTTCCGAAAAGACCATCGCTTCGTCAAAAGATGGGGGAATGACATACTGACCGCCTTTGTCGATATAGCCCCATTTGCCCTCGCCCGTTGCAGATCGAACCGAAGCAAGATTTTCAGAAAATGGCAGCGCCAAGGTGAATTCCGCACCGATGACAACTTTCCCAGTTCCATCGATGTATCCGGCCCTGTCGCCAATCCAAACCGCCTGCAAATCTCCGAGAAAATGCCTTTCTCTGTTGCTGTCTATTTGGAAAAATCTCGGAGGAATTACGACCTGTCCGGCTGCGTTGATGTAGCCGAATTTTCCATTTTGGCGGATCGGGAATAGC
>JAYVZW010000440.1:0-3450 GCA_043783015.1 Verrucomicrobiota bacterium | reverse complement strand
TCGGCCGGCTGTCATTATCCTTCGTCGTTGGTGCAATCATGCACCGCCCCCTATAGGGGCGGTTGCACCTTGCACCTACGCCTCTGGCAGGGGCAATTGCACTCTCGTTGCACCCTGTTTGCACCATTGCACTTACAAGTGTTTGACCTCCGCTGCACGCCAGCCTTGACCGGGCTCATGAACGGCGCGGCCCTCAGCGACCAGGTAGCCAACGACTGCTTTAAGCTCAACATTGGTAAAGCCTGCTTCCTCCGGTAATGTCAACAGCCAGGAACTGAGATCAACCGTCCGCCGCAGGGCCGCCAGCGACTTCAGCGCAAGCTCGGCGCGGGCGGGGCAGATGGCGGCTGGCCCCAGCCTCCACGGACTTCCTTTCACGGCGCTGGCCTGGGAAAGCATTCCGGACGCCTTCATGGCCTTGAACCGTGTCTTCGCCGTCCGGTCTCCGACCATCTCAATGGCCCCCATTTTTTCCAAGACGGCCGCATATGGAAGTTCATGCTGGCCGGCAAACGCCTGCAACGCCAGATTGCGCAGCCTTTTGGTGCCTACGTCGTCCCCCTTCTCCACTTCGCCGTCGAAGGTAAGGTGCATGCCGGCCGAGGCGTTCCACTTAAAGCGCGGTCCCAAGCTCTTGGGGATCTCACACTTGCGCATTTTCTCCCCCCATATTGTGACCACTCCACTGGCTTCTTTTTGCAGCCTCAGATTCGACATGGACTTGCGCTCCAACTCCGACCCGAGGTGCCCGCGGGTCTTTCCAGTCTCGGTGCCAGGATTCTCGTGCAGGACACTGACCAGCACCGTCTGGTATTCGGAAGACAACCGCAAAAGCTCATGCACCAGGGGCAAGGCTTCCTCCGGGTCATTGACATTTGAGCAGAGGTCGGCAACCCCATCAATGAACACCATGAGAATGCCATCGAACTCCAAATGCGCTTCTTCCATGGCCCGCTGGATGAACGCCAACCGTTCCCGGACTGGCAGTTCCCGAATCCAGTAGGATTTTAACCGCTGCGGCTTAACCGCTCCGGCGCGGCGAAGTGCCCGCTGCACCTGGGCGTGATGGTCATCCTGGTCTTGCTCGGTGTCAAAATGCAAAACGGGAAGCCCCTGCGGATTGGTTGCTCGGAAGCCAAGGCAATCTGCCTCGGGTGGAGGATTCTGCGTGGTGGCGATGAGTGACTCTATCACCGCCGACTTACCCGCTTTGGGAGGGCCTTGGATGGTGACCAGGTTTCCCGGTTTGCCGATCACCCACTCGCGAAGCCACAGTCGAGGCTTCGCTGCCGGCGGGGGTTGATCGAAGTCGAAGAGAACAACATTACCTACACTGCCGATTCTCAAGGTCGCCAATGCGGCAATGTCCTCCAGATAGCCATTTTCCTTCATTCCGGCTGGGCGTGTCCGGTTGATGGCTTGCATACGCTGGCCGATGAGCCAGCTCTCGAGTGGCCCTCTTGCTCTTGCCGCGGTCTTTCGCTCGCGACTGCTTTGCCTGCGAGGCGGGGTGACCTCACGGAGGAAAGATCCAAGCTGAGACGGCTCCCCTTCATAGATTCGCGCGAGCAGATCGAAAATTGCAGGGCCGTGCTTGCTCGCCACCGCGGCAGCGTCCTCGACGTTTGCAGCAAGGAGCCCTCGCAATACCTCCTCGATCTCGGTCCGGGAAATTGTGGTGACGTTTCTGGCACGCATGAGGCAAACGGCGGCCGCGCTCATCACCTGGCCGTGAGACACCGCATTGAAATCCGCCGGATAGATCTGCCCACAACCAGGGCTTGGCGCACTGCCCTGTTTCCCGACCAGCACGACGCCTTCTTTTGTCCGAAGCAGGCAGCCCATCAGTTTCTCGCACCAAGCTTCGCTGCCCTGCTCGGGAGGACGTTGGCCGAGTCGCCAGACAAAGTCAGCCTGCTCGGTGGAAAGAACCCCGGAGCGCTCCGGGGGCGGGATGGGTATTCCTCCAGAATTGAGCGTCCAGCCGATTTTTGACGCCAGTTCGAAACGCTTCGCCACGTCTCTCTCATCAAGGAGGCTGCGGGCGGAAGCCAGAGCGAAACTATCCTCGGGGGTCGCCGGTCGAAGCCCATCGTTCCCGCTGCTTATTGTCACCGAGGCGGGAGGCCGCACGCCTGCGGGGCTGGCGCTGCCGGTTTCTTCGGTTGCCAGCGGCGGTGCCAAATCCGGAGCCGTTGCGCATGGCTCTCCCGCGATCTCAGCGACCCTGTCCTCATTGTCTTGAAGAAACTCGTAGCCACCGAGGTGATCAAGGACGGCTCCGTCAGCGGACCTCAGGCAGTCCGGAAACGCGCCGGGCAGGGGCAAGGGTGGAACCCCACCGTTTTTGGAGGCGGGCATCACTCCAGTCGTAGTGGTTCTCATTGGCATTTTAATGAGACTCTTAATCGCGACCTTCGGCAGCGCTTCGAACCAACTCCGCGACAGCTCGAAAGGGCACCAAAGTAACACCCCGGCTGTTCCCCTTCTTTCGGAGCCGTATTAGTTTGAGGAGGCCGGCCTTTTCGGCCTCGTAATACCATGCCCTCGACAGATTCCAGAACGGGTCTCGGTCATTTTGCCGAGGCAGCCGGAATGTTTCAGGATGGCTTGGATGGGCTGCTGTTTCGAGCGGGGCAGTGGTGTATAGCTGATGATTCTCAGCGTCATTGATGTGTTCAGGCATGAGGGACAAATCCCATCTATGCCGGTCTCCTCAAGCCCAAGCATAGCCGGCCCGGAATTTGTCAGCCTTTTTAGCCTACCCGGATTTTGTCACACTTTTAAGAGCCTCTTGATGTCCGCTCGCCATTTATACCGTTGGAACTTTTTGAAATTATCGAACACAACACCCACGATAGGAAAGCCACCGAACTGGGGAAGGCTTTCGCGACTAACAATTTGCGTATAGTTTTTGACCTCGATTTTGGGATGGTCACGATATGCGAATTCAAGCATTCGGGAGCCAGTCGGGTTGTTCATCATCCATAGCGGCATATCAGGGTGAGTCCACAATCGAGCAACGTCGATAAGATCACCTTTGGGGAACCGCATGGGTTCCTTTCGTTCATGCCAGTTCCTGATTTCACGCTGGAGCCGCTGGCCAAATTCGGGATCATTTTGTCGCTTGTCCAATAAAGGAACTGGTTTTCCGGGCTCTGCGGTGGCGCAGATTTGTCTAAGCAAGAATTCATCGACCATCATCTCGGGCTCTTGCATCCACTTCTTGCCGAAAAAAAGCTGGCCCGCAAGGTCCCAACATATCCAACTGCTGCGGAACTTTGCTTCCTCGAACAACGCAAGCTTTATGGCGCGTTGGGTCTCATCCAGACTGTCCATGATGCCTCTTTGGACAGAGGGTTCTTCGTAATTGTGCTGCGGGAGAACCTTGGCGAGAAGGGCGCGAAATGCCCGTGCATGTGGCGAGGGGTCAGGTGCGGGAATCCACCT
>JAYVZW010000439.1:0-3456 GCA_043783015.1 Verrucomicrobiota bacterium | reverse complement strand
GCAAATCAACTATTGTGTATTAAACGACCTGCCATCGCTTGTCTGGGCGGCGAACATCGCGAACCTGGAACTGCACACCTTTCAGCACCGCGCACCCGCACTGGCGCGGCCTATAGCCGTTGTGTTCGACCTCGATCCAGGCCCACCTGCGGACATTGTTCAGTGTTGCGAGGTGGCGCTGAAAATCAGAGCCATGTTTGATGCCCTTGGGCTGAAATCTTTTCCCAAGACCTCAGGCTCCAAAGGGATGCAAATCGTAGTGCCGCTGAATACTCCCACGACCTATGAGAAGACCAGGGCCTTTGCGCGAAATGTCGCCGATACCCTTGCGGCGGCTATGCCAGAACTCGTTGTCGCCGACATAAAAAAAAGTCTGCGCGATGGCAAAGTATACATCGATTGGAGTCAGAACGACGCCAAGAAAACAACCGTCAGTGTCTATTCACTGCGTGCCAAGGATACGCCCAACGTATCCACTCCGCTAAAATGGAGCGAAGTCGCGGCGGCGTTGAAGACCCGCAAAGGGAGCAAGAAAAAGGTCCTCGTCTTTGAATCCGACGAGGTGTTGAAGCGCGTGCAGAAATGGGGCGATTTATTTGAACAGGTGCACACACTGAAGCAAACATTGCCCGCTCTCAAATGAGCACGTCCACAAGGATCGCATCATGAAACCTGCCATAGCTGTATCGGTGCAGGAGCGGCGCGCAAGCAAGGCGGCACGACGGGAGAAGCAGCGGCAAGCGAACGGCGGACGCGCTCAAAAAATGCATCTGGCGCGGCTGGCTGCTGCTCAATCAACTCCCGTTACCGATGACCCGCCAAAGTTTAACGTGGGTTGTTCAGGCTGGTTTTACTGGGGTTGGCGGAGTCGGTTTTACCCTCAGGAACTTCCCACCAAGGAGTGGTTTTCCCATTACATGAAAGCGTTCAACACCGTCGAGCTTAACGCACCGTTTTATTCGTGGCCAACCGTGAATGCCGTTCGACAATGGTCACGCCAGGCGGAGAAGAATGACTTCGTCCATACCGTGAAAGCCTGTGAACTTATCACGCATGTAAAGCGCTTCTCCCGCACGAATACGCTGGTTAAGGATTTTGGGCATATTGCGGATCTGCTTGGAAATCGGATGGGATGCTTCGTGTTTCAGTTGCCGCCCAGTTACAACTACACAGCCGCGCGACTGAAAACCATTGTCGGTCAGATGGAACCCGGCCGGCGCAATGTGGTGGAGTTCCGTCATGCCAGTTGGTGGAACCAGAAAGTTTATGCGGCCTTTAAGGATGCCAACATTATTTTTTGCTCATGCAGTGCTCCGAAACTGCCCGATGAATTGGTGAAAACCACGGATGAGATTTATGTTCGATTTCACTGCACTGCCAAATGGTATCGGGATGACTATACGCGAGAGGAGCTGGAAATATGGCCGGACCGCATTGATAAAAGCGGCGCAAAGCGCGTGTGGCGCTTATTTTAACAACGACTATGACGCCAATGCCATCCGCAATGCAACCGAGCTGCTCAGGCAACTCAGTGCTGAATGATCCCGTGACTTGTGTCGCGCCGCACAAACACGGGGCGACATTGGCTGCTATTTTTTGTATTTCCTTACGAAAATTTCCATGCCGTCCATCGCTTTCACTAGTAAATCGGGCGCGGTGGCGTAGCAGCAGCGGACGCAATTTTCACCACTGGGGCCAAAGGCGGAGCCGGGAACGACGGCAATGCTTTGTTCCTCAAGGAGCTTGAAGGCAAAGTCACGACCGCTGAGTCCGGTGGAGCTGACATCGGGGAAGACGTAAAATGCACCACCGGGATTGAAACAGTTGAGGCCCATTTCATTAAGTCGCTTCACAACGAAGTTTCGCCGTTCTTCGTAACTTTGGCGCATCGGCTCGATGGCCTCGTGGCCCATGTGCAGGGCTTCGAGGGCGGCCATCTGGCTCAGGATGGGCGCGCACAACATGCAGTATTGATGAATCTTCATCATGGCCTCGATGAGCACAGGAGGGGCGCAAGCATAACCGAGACGCCAGCCGGTCATGGCGAAGGCTTTGGAAAATCCATGCAGCAAAACGGTGCGCTCACGCATCCCGGGAAACTCCACGATGCTGGTGTGCTGCGCGCCGTCATAAAGGAGTTCGCTGTAAATCTCGTCGGTGAAACATATCAGGTCATGCTTCACGCAGAGCGCGGCGATTTTCTCCAGTTCCTCGCGCGGCTCCACAGCACCCGTGGGATTGGTGGGAAAGTTCAGCGCGATGACTTTGGTTTTGGGCGTGATGTGTTTCTCCACATCGCTGGCGCGGAGTGAGAAATTATCCTCCAAGCGCGTGGGCACCGCAACGGGAACGCCATAGGCCATGGTGATGCTGGGGCCATAGGAAACGTAACAGGGCTGGTGATAGAGCACTTCGTCACCGGGATTCAAAACCGCGCGGAAGGCGATGTCGAGCGCCTCGCTCACACCAACGGTGACGAGGATTTCCTTCTTGGGATCGTAGGTGGTGCGGAATTGTTTTTCCACATATCCGCTGATAGCAATGCGAAGGGATTCAAGTCCGAGGTTGCTGGTGTAGCTGGTATGTCCCTTTTCCAGCGAACGGATCGCGGCCTCGCGAATAGGCCAGGGCGTTGGCTTGTCAGGTTCGCCCACGCCGAGCGATATGACGTCAGTGCGCCCGATGACCAGCTCAAAGAAATCGCGGATGCCAGAACGCGGGATGCCGCGGAGCTGGTCGGACAGCTTGCTTTCCAGATCAATGCGCCGCTCCTTGCTCATGGCGAAATGGGCAGGCGGTCTTCCTGAGCGCCGGTGTCGTGCAAGACGCCGTCGTGTTTATAAACTCGAAGCTGGAAATGCGTGGCGGTGGAAAGCACCACGCCGAGGGTGCTTAGTTTTTCCGCGACAAAGCGGGCCACATCATAGAGCGTCTCTGCCTCCACGACGACGGCGAGATCATAGGCTCCGCTCATGAGGTAGCAGCCGCGCACTTGTTCGTATTGCGCGATGCGCCGGGCCATGCGGTCAAATCCCCCACCGGATTCCGGCGTGATACGAACTTCGATCAAGGCGGTGACCCCGCGCGGGCCAGCCTTCTCGCGATCCACGATGGCGTGATAGCCGAGGACGACGCCCAATTTTTCAAGTTCAGCGATGCGCGCGCTGACCTCGGCTTCGGGGGTTCCCAAGCGCGCGGCCAGTTCGGCGGGGCTTTGCCGCGCGTTTTCACAGAGTAGTTCAAGCAATCGTTCCATGCGCGATGCTAGCGCAGCCCCGGCAAACTAGCCAAATGATTTTCCGCCTCGTCGCGCAGTGTATCCTCGATCATGATTCTTGGCTGGAATCATTTTCATCCTCTAGCAGCCTGTCGGACTTGATGCAAAAGAGTGACGATCTCTCGGATTTGCGCTCGTCGTGAACTTTGAGTTTAGCGTCGATTGTGGCGCTACTGGTT
>JAYVZW010000438.1:0-3477 GCA_043783015.1 Verrucomicrobiota bacterium | reverse complement strand
TGGTCGGCACCGTGGTCATCACCCTCGTCTTAAAAGCCATCATTGGCATCCGTCCGACTGCCGAAGTGGAAGACGCCGGTCTAGACACCTCCGAACACGGAGAAGTGGGCTACGAAATGTAATCAGCCAACGGTCTTCATACCGGATCACTCATCAGCGCCGGAGAGCCAAAACTCTCCGGCGCTTTTTTGTGTCGCATTACAGACTTTGCCGCAAAAACTCTTGCGCTCGGCGCATGACAGGGCATTCTCCCCTTCGCATTTTGATTTCAAGGACAGGTGGCAGAGTGGTCTAATGCGCACGCTTGGAAAGCGTGTGTGCCCAAAAGGCACCGAGAGTTCGAATCTCTCCCTGTCCGCCATTTCAGCGCATAAAAAAATCCAAGGGAAACCACGCGATCACCTGACAGATCCGATTGTGGCTGACGATTGATCAAACAGCAACATTAACGCTTCACATCCCATGCCAACCTTGACCCGCCGCCAGTTTTCCACGCTCGCTCTTTCCTCCGGATTGTTTGCCAGCACCCGTTCCATTTTTGCCACTGCAAAGCCCGACTCCAAAGTCGCTGGCGTCCTGATCGGCATGAACGTCCCTTACAACTTCGGTGGCAACTTCGTCCCCGCTGATGAAGTATTGAAGAACTGCCTCGAACTTGGCATCAGCGGCGTCGAACTCCGCACCCAGCCCGTCGAGATTGCCATGGGCGCGCCGCTCAAGGACACCAAAACACCCAAAGGCAAGGATAGCACCTCCGCCATGCGCACCTGGAGAGAGTCCGCCGAACTGAATCGCGCCAAGGAATTTGGCAAGAAATGGAACGATGCCGGTGTGCTCATCGAGATCGTCAAAGTGGACGGCATTTTCAAAATGAGCGATGCCGAAATCGATTACGCTTTCAACCTCGGCAAGGCCCTGGGCGCCCGCGCCCTTTCCACCGAGATCGCGCATTCCGATGAAGAACTCAAGCGCGTCGGAAGCTTCGCGGACAAACATAAATTCCCGATCGGCTATCACGGCCATCAAACCACCGGGCCTGCCGACTGGGAGAAAGCATTCTCCTTCGCCAAATACAACTTCGCCAATGTGGACATCGGCCACTTCATCGCCGGGGACTTCGGCTCGCCTGTTCCCTTCATCACCAAGTATCACGACCGCATCTCGCATGTGCATATCAAAGACCGCAAAAAAGCCAAAGGGCCCAGCGTCATCTTCGGCGAAGGCGATACCCCTATCAAAGACGTGCTTTGTCTGCTCCGTGACAACAAATGGCCCATCCAGGCCACCATTGAATATGAATACAAAGTGCCTGCAGGCTCAACCCGCATGGCCGAACTCGCAAAGACGGTGAAGTATTGCCGCGACGCACTGTCCTGAGCCAGCTACAGGGCGCCCATCTGACTGGCGACGTCATTTTTTCATCAGTTTGCGGAAGAGTGCCGCACCCACACCCATGAAAATCACATTGGGAATCCACATGAGCAGATGTGGATAGGCCTTCGGGTCTTCATTCATGGTGTTGGCAAAGATGATGAAAACAATATAGCACGTGGCCACGACCAGGCTGAGGGCAAAGCCAACGGAAGTCTCACGCCGCTGTGCCGTGATCCCGAGCGGGATTCCGACCAGACAGAAGGTGACGCATGCCAGTGAGAAGCTGTATCGCATGTTCGCCTCAGTCCGAGAGGCGGAAATGGCGCTATCCGCGAGAGGTCTGCCCAAGCTGTCCTTACCAGTGCGAACCTCTGTCCAGAGTGTGCCGGTATCCTTCATGCTGGCGGTTACACGCTCAGTCTTCTCTTTTAATTTGCTTAGCGGAAAGATGATGGACATCTCTCCGGCATCTGCATTATCCATGTTGCCAAGCGGATCGATGGCCCCCTCTACTTTGGGAGCTTCGATGTGGCACTTGTAGAGCTTGAGGACGAAGTCAGTCACTCCGGGTGTAACCACCACCTCGGCCTGACGGGCGCGGATGTAGCGCAGATCAAAGCCAAGGTCGGTCTCGAAAATCTCCACATTCTGCAGCTTGTTTCCATCGCGGGCACTGGTGAAAATGCGGTATCCCGGGAAGCGGTCGAGAATCTTTCCCGGTTGGAAAAGCGTGGCCGGATCGTCCAGGGCGAGATCGTAAAACAGTCGCTTAATGCGTGATTTGGCATAGGGAGCGAGATCTACATTCACAAAATAACAGACACCCGACAATAAGATTGCCAGAAGAAAAACCGGTGCACAAATGCGTTGCATGGAACGGCCGGTCATGCGCAACGCTGTCAACTCATTGTCGGCTGAGAGCCTGCCAAAAACGAGCAAAATACCCGTCAGCAAAGCCCAAGGGATTGTGAAAATAAGCGAATACGGGATGACATAGCCGATGAATTCCAAGGCGGCCATCATCGGCAGGGACGACGTGTCGCCCAGCAAGCGCTCCATTTCCTTAAAGACGTTCCCCAGCACCATGACCCCTGTCAGCACGATCACCCCCGTGAGCATGGAGCCGAAAACCTGTCTCCAGATGTAGCGGTCAAGAATGTTGGGACGAAGGAACATGCTTCAAGTAAATTCAGTTCTTGGCCTTCACATTGGACGAATTCACCACTTCAGGACGAACTTGCATCCAAGCGACGTCAGCATCAGTCCATCCGCGATTGATCATTCGAAGCGAAGAATAATCTCTCCGTCCTTTTGCATTTGCAGGCGATCCCGGGCCATCACCTCCAGATAATCTGGATCCTTCTGGATGAGATCCAATTTCTGCCTCAACTGCGCTCGCTCGCCTCTCAGAGCATCCCGGTTGACTTCCAACTGGGCAAGCTTGCCGCACTCGACCTCCTCCTGATGCGCGGGTGATTTGTAATAGAGAAGTAGAAGCGGGATAATCAGCGCGGTTAGCAGGCACAGATTGAAAACCGTGGCGCGCGCCAGCCATCCGCCGCCATTGGCGTGAGAGGGCATTTCATAGGCAAACTCTTCCGATTTCATATTCCTTGAAGCGGATCAAACTTTCATGCGGCCTCCGAAAACAGCGTCATCGCCCAGTTCCTGCTCGATGCGCAGAAGCTGGTTGTATTTCGCTATCCGGTCGGAGCGGCTGAGTGATCCGGTTTTGATCTGTCCGCAATTCGTGGCGACGGCCAGATCGGCAATGGTGGAGTCTTCCGTTTCACCGGAGCGGTGGCTGAGAACGGAGGTGTAGCCGTAACGATGTGCGAGTTCCACGCTGTCGAGCGTCTCAGTGAGCGAGCCAATCTGGTTCACTTTTACGAGAATGGAATTGGCCACGCCCAAGTCAATGCCCTTGCGGAGAAACTCGACGTTGGTCACGAACAGATCGTCGCCGACGAGTTGTGTCTTCGCACCCATGGCGTCGGTGAGTTTTTTCCAGCCCGCCCAGTCGTTCTCGGCGCAGCCGTCTTCGATGGAGATGATCGGATATTTTTTCTGCAAGCCCTGATAATAGGCCACCAGTTCCTCGGC
>JAYVZW010000437.1:0-3479 GCA_043783015.1 Verrucomicrobiota bacterium | reverse complement strand
CTTCTCTTCACTGTGTCTGCTTTTTTTCATGTCGTTCTGTTCTCCTGTTGTAGGAGCCAGAACTACATTTTACAACTGTCCCGTTCTCAGGAGGCAGGTCACTGCGCAACTGCGGGTCGCGAGATGTTTGTCCGCTTCATCATTTCGCGCTCCACCAATAGCGCATGCCCGTGTCTTTATCCTTGTTGTTACGCGGCTCGCTGACCGCGCCATTGTCGTCCTTCAAATCCTTGCCGATGGAATAGACCACGCGGTCGGCGGCATTCCAACGCATGGGCGCATTATCGAAGGGATCAGCCGAAACTGAATCCAGAAACTTCGGCACCAGTTCATCGAGCTTCTCTGGCAGTTTGCCCTGCTCCAGTTCATAGCGACGCAGGGCGATCATGATGATCGCCTGCCGGTGCAGGGCACAGCATTGCGCGCCTCTGGTGTAGATGCTGCCGCCCAACGTGGGAAGCGAGAGACACAGCAGCATATTGCCCCCGACATTTGGACTCACATAAAAACGCAGCCAGTTGTTCCTCCAAGCCCGAATGTCTTTATCCTGAATCTGACCGGCTTTGATGATTGCAGGCCAATCTTTCTCCAAGGCTTGAAGAACTGGTTTCTGGAATTTAAGGTGGTTGTGTAGAGATCGATTGATCTGGGTGAAATACTTATACACCAGCGCCTGTTGGTCGGAATATAAAGTGGTTGAAGAAACCATGCTTGAGTCATTTAGGAATGTTTTGAAGCTAGTTTTCAGAATCAAGTATTCGAAGCGAAGTGCAAAACGGAGATCATTGGTCTTTATATCAAAGGACATCAACGCCTCTTGGGAACTACGGAGCAATGGTTCGCCAACGTCAGGTGCGGTCAAAGCGGATTTCAATCCGCCCTCGCCATTCTGTTCCACAGTAATAGCGACCCAATAATGAACGATAACACCCTCGGCACCGCCAAGACCCTGCCCAAAGCGGACAATCCTGAGCGCTTCCTCCGCAGCATTCTCCGCCTTCCCGTCACGAGCGAGCAGTTCGATCTTGATTCGCAGCAGTTGGCCAGCCACAGCCTGGCATTCCGACAGACCGCTTATTGAGCTGGAAAAAGTCATTTTCTCATCAATTCCCGGCCAACGCCAGGTTACCGGATCAGTCTTCATCAATTCATCGAATGACCGGATCGCAGATTCATTCTTCTGCACAAACTCACGCATGGCAGGCTCCTTGTCCTTGTCACCAAAATCTTTGGGATTGGGTGCTTCTTTGGTTCCCTGCAGTGGATGGTTCTTGCTGGCGTCAATGAAAACCGCGAGCGGATTCTTGCCTTCACCGCCGGGCGTGAACTTCGGCAGCATCCAGGCGTCATCCGGCGGGGCCTCATCCTTGAAGATATAAAATCTCAGCGCGATGATGACGAGCCCGAACAGAATGAAAAACTTGCGCCAGCCCCGGCGGTTGGCGCGAACATCGTCTTCGTGTTTTTCCAGCAGTTCACTCATGTTGGAGGAAACTTTGTGACAGAAGCCATCGGAAAAGTCCAGCGGCTTCTCAGAAGCGCAACGATTGCAGCCTGCTTTGAGGGATCCTTACATGCCGCGAGGCACTCGAATGGTAAACACGGTTTCCACGCCCGGCCTGCTGTGGAGTTCGATGGTTCCCTTGTGAGCCTCCACGGCGCGCTTCACAATGGAGAGCCCCAGCCCGGTGCCTTTGACCTCGCGACCTTCGGGGCGCATGACGCGATAGAATCGCTTGAAGACAAATGGCAAATCCGCTTGCGGGATGCCCACGCCGTTGTCGCGAATCTCGACCTGCAAGGAGCCGTTGTCTTGCTTCAGCGCCACGTCCACACGAAGCCCCTGAGCCTGATTTTCCTTGAGCGCGTTCTGCACGAGGTTAAATAAAACCTGATCCCAATAAAAGCGATCTCCGTGCAGTCTCGTGTCAGCGTCCGATTCCACGACGATGCTCACGCGGGCGGACTTCGCGGCTATCACGGGACTAAGCCGCTGGATGACATCCTTCGCGCAGTCCTGCAGATCAAATTCATCCATTCGCAGCGCGGCATCGTGTCCCGATTCCATGCGACTGATGACGAGAAGGTCTTCCACAATGTGCGCGAGGCGGTCGCCGTGTTTTTTCATCACGGTAAATGCGCGATTGATTTCATCTGCCTGAGTCAGATCACCTTCCATCAAGTTTTCCAGATAGCCGATGATGATGGAGAGCGGCGTGCGCAGTTCATGTGAGGCATTGGCGACAAAGTCCTTCCTGATCTTCTCGAGTGTGTGCTTGCCCGTTTCATCACGCAGGATGAGCAGCATCTCGCCTTCTGCGGCATGAATGGCCTCGCTTTGCAGAGGGACGGCAAGAACTTGGTAGATACGATCTTCCGCGCGGCTGTCATCGGCCACATGAGAGACCTGAACTTCCTCGGAAACCCGCTGACCGCTGGTGAAAGAGCGTTCGACGATTTCAATGATGCGCCGGTTGGGCACGCATTCCATGAGCCTGCGTCCCACAGGCTCGGTCACAGGCGGGAAAAAATACTGCGCGCCGAGATTGACGAAGATCATTCGCATGTCGCCGTCAATGATGAACAGGCCGTCATCAATGCCATCAACCAGACGGTGGAGAAGTTCCGCGCGCCGCTGAATGCGCCGAAGAAATTCAGCATCTTTGATTTTTTGCTGCTGAACCTCTGCTCGCGCGGCCCGCATCTCGCCGCGCTGGTGCCACCAGGCATAGGCAAAGCCCGCAGTCGCAAGCATGCTGGCGATCAAAAAAATGGTCATGGGAGATGATAAGTCTGGACGCCTGGTTTGTCAGTCCTTCATCATTTGATTTTGATTAATCATTGAAACGATACCCCGCTCCACGCGAGGTATGGATGAGGCTGGCATATTCACCAAGCTTTTCTCGAAGTCGCTTCACATGGGTGTCCAGGGTGCGGGTGCGGACACCCCCCGTGTAGCCCCAGACCTCGCGGAGGATGGCCTCGCGATCAATGACCTCACCCTTATGGGCTGCGAGCAGGTGCATCAGTTTGAATTCCAGCACAGTGAGATCCATCTCGGTGCCGTTCAGGGTGAGTTTGATTTTGGAAAGATCAAACACGCACGGGCCAACCCGAAGCTCGGAGCTGTCCATCGTTTTCACGGAACGCCGGAGGACCGACTGAACTCGCAGCACGAGTTCCTTGGGACTAAAGGGCTTCGAGATGTAATCGTCGGCACCCACCTGCAACCCGGCGATGCGGTCTTCTGCCATGCCCTTGGCTGTGAGCATGATGATCGGGATGCTGCGCAGCGTTTCGTCTTTGCGCAATTCCTGGCAGACAAACAGCCCGTCGCGCCCCGGCATCATCACATCCAGCACGATGGCGTCCGGCTTGCGGTTGCGCACCATGCGCAAGGCCGTGAGTCCGTCGGCGGCTTCTTCGGTGGAATAACCAGCGCGGCGCAGATTCATCCCGACGAGTTCACGCACGTCGTC
>JAYVZW010000436.1:0-3487 GCA_043783015.1 Verrucomicrobiota bacterium | reverse complement strand
GAATTGGCGTCGGCGCGCCCGGCAAGAATGATAATCAAAGGCTCCACCAGGTTCGTGTGCGCGAGCTGCTGAAGCTCGGCCCGCGTCTGTTGAATGTGGACATGCTCATCGTCCCGGATCGTCCAAAAATCGGAGCCATCCTGCGTCCGTTTCGAGTGACGCTGGATTTTAAACGCTCGTTGCTCTGGCTGGAGGATCCACGTTAAATTGCAACACGGTGAAACCGGACTCCCTTTCTCAATTTGAAGACGTGTTGAACGGAACCACTCCGGTTCTGGCACTGGCGCCAATGCAGGAAGTCACAGACCTCCCTTTCTGGCGCTTGATGGCCGGCTATGGCGGCGCGGATATATATTACACCGAGTATTTTCGTGTTCATGCCGACTCGAAGCTTGACCGAGATATACTAAAATCCATCACACACAATCCCACCGGTCGCCCGGTGGTGGCGCAGATGATCGGGAACGACATTCCGTCGCTGGTGCGCACCGCGCGCGAGTTGCAACAGCATCCGGTGGCGGCGGTTGATCTCAATCTCGGTTGTCCGGCGCCGATTGTGTATCGCAAATGTGCCGGTGGGGGCTTGCTCCGTGAACCTCAACGGATCGATGCCATCCTCGGTGCGCTGCGTGATGCGGTGCAGGTTAAGTTCACGGTGAAGACGCGCATTGGGTTCGACGATCCGGCAGTGTTTGATGAACTGCTGCCCATCTTTGCCAGACATTCGCTCGACTTGCTGACCGTGCATGGGCGGACTGTAGCTGAAATGTATCGCAGCGCGGTGCATTATGATTTCATCGCGCGCGCAGTCGAGGCGATGCCCTGTCCCGTGATGGCCAATGGCAACGTATCCTCGGCGCAGAAAGCGGAAGAAGTTCTCGCCATCACCGGCGCGCGCGGCTTAATGATTGGCCGGGGCGCGATCCGTAATCCTTGGCTCTTTTCGCAAATCCGTCAGCACCTCCGGGGCGAGGCGATTTTTCAACCCTGCGGTCAGGATGTTTTGTCCTATGTGGAGGCGCTTTACGAGGCCGTCTGTCATCCTGATGCACCGGAGCTGATTCAAGTGCAGAAAATGAAGCGCTACCTGAACTTCATAGGGTTGGGCGTGGAGCCGTCAGGAAGATTTCTTCATGACATCCGCCGCGTGACCACGAGGGCGGAGTTCTTCCGCGTCTGCCGGGTTTTCTTGGATCATCACGACCTTATGCCGCTGGAGCCGTTTCCCGTAGAGCTGAAGGAAAAGGATGTGATGGCGGGGAGTAATTTGTGAGGGAAGGCAACAACATTTCAATTCCCAAGCTGCGAAGGTGTGCCCATAATCACGCGTCATTCCAATCAACCTTGATCCCTTTATGAGCAACACAACGTCCTCCCTGCATGGCAAAAAACTTTTTGTCATGATGATTCTCGAGTTCTTCATCTGGGGCGCGTGGCTGCCGCTGATCTGGGGTTACATGGGCAAGGAGGGCCTCAATTTCACCGACATCCAGATCACTTGGGTGGGCAGCGCTTTCGCCATCGCGTCGGTGATCGGCATCTTTTTCAGCAACCAGTTTGCAGACCGGAATTTCGCCGCAGAAAAATTTATGGCCGCCAGTCACCTGATCGGAGGGGTGTCGATTCTCGGAATGTATTTTGTGAAGGACTTCGCCTCATTCTTCGCGCTGATGCTGGTGCATTCACTGGTTTATGTGCCGACGATTTCGGTCTCGAATTCCATCGCATTCACGCATCTGAAAAACGCACAGAAAGAATTTGGTCTGGTGCGCATGGGAGGAACCATTGGCTGGATTCTGGCCGCATGGCCGCTCTACTTTGTGTTGCAGGGCAAGACGGGCGCGGAAGCGGTGGCGGCCAGCCGAAACATCTTTCTCGTATCGGGCGCAGCATCACTGGTGCTTGCCGTGTTCAGCCTGTCATTACCCCATACACCGCCAAAACCTGCTGGTGTGGGTGATGGACGTTTCGCCTGGTTGCGGGCCGCGAAATTTTTGAGCAAACCGTTTCTGCTGGTCTTATTCATCGTCACTTTTATTGACGCCACGATTCACAATGGCTACTTCCTCATGGCCGGAGGTTTTCTCGGCAGCAAGGTGGTCGGTATTAAACCGGAATGGATTATGCCCGTGATGAGCATCGGGCAAATTGCCGAGATTCTGACCATGGCATCTCTTGGTTTGGTTTTGGCCAAACTCGGCTGGAAGACCACGATGATTCTCGGCATTCTTGGTCACGCCGCGCGGTTCGGTGTGTTTGCGTTCATGCCCAATAGCCAGACCACCATCATTGTCGTTCAAGTTCTGCATGGCATCTGCTACGCGTTCTTCTTCGCCACCCTTTATATCTTTATCGACGCTGCATTTCCGAAAGATGTCCGGGCAAGTGCCCAAGGGCTGTTCAATCTTCTAGTGCTTGGCCTTGGTGACCTAGCGGCCAAGTGGTTCTTCATCCCGCTGCAAGGCAAACTCACTGCCGCTGACGGTAGCGTGGATTACAAAACACTCTTTCTCTGGCCGACCGGGCTCGCGCTGGGAGCCGCCGTCATTTTGCTGGCCGCCTTTTGGCCACCTCGGCAATTGGAGGCACCAATTGATGCCTGACTTTGAAATGCACAGCAATTAATGGAGTGAATGATTGAAGCAACTACTCAATCAAACCGGATGCTTCTGTCGATGAACACCCGGTGCCATAGCTCCAGCACGACGAGGCTGACGACCTGCTTGCAATAGACGAACTCGCGGGTGGTTCGCATGTTTTCCAGCAGGCGTTTAACCATCTTGGGATCGAAGTATCCGCGCTTTTTCACGGATTCTTCGTTGAGAGTGTCGGCCACAAGATTCTTGAACTGCGGTTTGTCGAGGAAGTATTCGACCGGGAGATAGAAGGGGATTTTCTTGCGGCGCGCGATATGCGGTGGGAAGACTTTGTCGGCAAGCTGGCGCTCGATGAACTTGTCCGTCTTGCCGTTGATCTTGAGATGCGCGGGCATCGTGAAGGCCAGTTCAATCAGTCGGTGATCGAGGAAGGGAAGGCGATACTCCAGCGAGTGCGCCATGGTGTTCTTGTCCTGCCGGATCAAGGCCCAGTCTTGCAGCCATTCATCGTATTGGAGCTTCAGCAGACGGTCGAGGAAGGGACCGTTCTTGTCCTTCTCCTTCTCGTTGGCCATCCATGATTCCGTTGCGAGGCTTTTGAAGTTATCGCTGTAAGTGTTGCGTCGCTCGTCCTCGCTCCACAGGGTGCGCAGGGCGTTGAAGTTATGATTGAGATCGCGTGAGTTGTAATTCTTCAGGAAGTCCACGATGCGCTTCTTGCCCTGACTGCCCAGATCGGCGGGGAAGACGAATGCTTTGTTCAGGAGGGCGTGCGGGATCATCTGGAAAGCGAGCGCACCGAGGCCGGTGATGCCAGAGAACTTCCGCCGCATTTTCTCCACCTTGGTGATTACGCCTTGGAACGAGTATCCCGCGAAAGCTTCGTCCGC
>JAYVZW010000435.1:0-10491 GCA_043783015.1 Verrucomicrobiota bacterium | reverse complement strand
GCTTTGTGACTTATGCGAACGAGGCCAAGACTCAGCACCTCGGTGTTCCAGCCGCGCTCATCGCCGCTCATGGCGCGGTAAGCGAGGAGGTCGCTGCGGCAATGGCGGAGGGCTGCCTGCGCGTGAGCAACGCTGATCACGCCATCGCCGTCACCGGCATCGCGGGACCGGCGGGCGGGACTCCGGAGAAACCGGTGGGCACGGTTTTCATCGCCATCGCTTCGCGAGGTGTGGCCACCGTGGTGCGGAAGCGCTGGTTCCGCGGCGAGCGTGAATGGTTCAAAACCCTGACCAGCCAGGCTGCATTGGATTTTCTTCGGCGGCGCATGTGCGGATTCTCGATTCCAGAGTAGAGTAACTGCCGGCCCGGGAAAGACATTCCGTGCCTCGCGAAATTCATCATGGTCGTTCCGCCAGCCAAACCTACCGAGGGCATCCATCCGGCCCACATCAGCAGCCATGCCTTCTTGAACGGGCCAACATGGAAAATATTATTCAATGTGTTCCTGGTTTTTACGTTGACTTGCCTCGCCCATGCCGACATAAAGAAGAAGTCTGATGCGAAAAAAGTCGGCGAACCCTATGCACCCGAAGTGCGTGACATCAGCGCCAATTTCGTGGCCGGCCAATCCGTGGACATCGAACTGGCCGCGTCCGTAGGCTCGCTCAAGCAGGTGGAGTTTCTCATCCGTCAGGCTCCAGAGAACGGAACGCTCTCCGCAGTGCGTCCACATCCGCGCGACACAAACAAAGGCATCGTTACCTATATCCATCGCGACCCAAATGCGCCGGTGGCGGATCGCTTCACCTTCGCGAGCCGTGTGGATGGCGGGCCGATGTCAGCGCCCGGCACGGTGACACTGACGGGCCGGGGATTCGAAGCCAGGCTGGAAATTTTGGAGGTTTCTACTGCGAGCAAGGTTTTTCCCGGTGGTGAATCCTCGATCAAGTTTTCCATGAAGAACAGCGGTGATGCTCCTTTTTCCAGAGCCATGAAATGGGAGGCACCGTGGCGAGGGCCCCCGCAGATTGAATTAAAAGCAGGCGAGAAGGCTGATTACATGATCGTCTTCAAGCCAGCCCAGACAGGGATATTCCGCTCTTCCATGGAAATCCAGCCCGGCACAGCATCCAGCAAGCTGCTGCTTTATGGCGAGTGCGTCCGTGCGCTCACGGTGACCCCCGGGCGTTTGATGCTTGCAGTCAATCCACAAACCGGCGCACGGGAAGGAACTTTCACTCTCGTTAATGGACGCGCTGAATCTATCAATGTCGATGTGCGCGCGCCCCAGCGTCTGGAAGGCAGCGCAACCATTGCCGTCCCTGGAGCCGGCAAGTCCTCCGTGACCTTACGGCTGCCAGCGACAGACGTTAATGCGTTCCAGGGTGACGTCATAGTTTCCACTTCCGAAGGGTCGGAAACCATCACCGCTGAAGCGGATGCCAAGGGGCAGGAATTGCGCATCGAAGCACCGGCAAATGGTAGGCTGGAATTCGGCAACATCGAACAGGGTGCCACTGCCCGCGACGAGATTCAGCTTCGCAACTCGGGAGGAAAGGCCGCCATTGTGGAGGCGCAAGCCTTCCCGCCTCTGGTCGTAACGCCCGCGCATCAAGCCCTGCGAGTGGAACCGGGCGCCAGTGTCGCTTTTGCCGTGTCGATCAAAGCCGGGCAGACAGGGCCGTTTCAAAGCGAAGTCCGCATAGCTGGAGCCGGATCTGTCATTCGCATTCCAGTGGCAGTTAACGTGATCCCGTCAAAATTACCTCCAACACCAGAGAAGAAGCCGCCATCAACAGCCACCAATCAATCGAAAGCCCCGGACCTGACTCCCACAAACTACGAAACACCACCAGAGACACTCACGCCATTGCAACAGACGGTCATGGGTTATCTACGTTCCAGGGGGATGCCGTTGCCGAAGGACAAGATCAACCCTTATCTGGAGCGCGTGAAAGATGTGCGCGTTCTTGACCGCTCCCCTTCAAGCATTTCCATCGCCTGGAAAAAGCCGGAAATCATTCCCGCCAAATGGGAAGTTGAAGCTTCTGTCCTAACCTATGAGCCCGAGTCGAAATCCTTTCTCAAGCTGTGGAAAACTTTCAAGACATGGGAACCGCTCCCGACAGGTTCCGACAAGGCAGGCATCCGCCTGCACACACTCCCGGAAGCATCGCAAATCGAGATCCGCATCATGGGGGTTGATCGTGACGGCAAGTATTCCGAACCTAGTTTACCCATCATGTTGGAAACCCTGTCCGCTTGGGCGATTCCTTATTGGTTTTGGTATGTGCTAGTCGTCGTCGCGCTGGTGACGGTGATTTATTATCTCATCCGTATTCGACGCGGCGACTTCGCCAAATAGAAGTGCACTCGCGACAATCGCGTGCTTTTTTTGCGTTACGATTTTCCGGGTTCGATTTTCCAAACCGTCATGCCGCGCGCTTCATAGTTACGCAATGAAGCCGGATGATCCAGGGAGCAGGTGTGCACCCAGACGCGCGTGGGATTCATGCGCCACGCCTCCTGGAGGGCGCTAGTGAGCAGTGCTCCGCCGAAGCCGCGCCCTAAGAACGGAGGTAACAATCCGAAATATGCGATCTCAATCTCCGATCCCGGCGCGCCATGCAATTCATAATAGCCGACAGTCGTGCCTTCACAGAACGCAACAAAGGTTCGCAGCCGTCCACTCCCCACGTATTCTCGCCACTGCTCATCAGACCAGCCCCGCTTGTCCGTCCATGACCAAGCCTCGCCAACACTGAAGTAGAGCGCCCGATTGATGGGCCATTGCGGCGGCGTGCATTCGCGAATCTCGAAATTGGGATCGTCACAAGTCTTCGGCCTCAACTCACCAGCCTCCCGCATTTCGAGGTAAGTGATGGTAACCTCCGGCATGAGTCAGGACTTGGGAATCTGATTCAGGGTGTAATACATTACATCGTGCAGCAACGGCTTGCCCTGGCGATCCCGCAAGCCGGGCAAATGCAACTCGTGAATATGGCCGGGCACTAGCTTGTCCACGACCAGACGCACACTGAGACCGTCAGGGGTGACGACAGCGCTGACGATGCGCTCCTGAGTCTGATCCACTTCCGGGCTGCCGTAAACCTCATGGTAAATGTGGGTAAAAGTTTCCAGCATGTAACTCGCGGGACTCGCGGCGGATGTGGCATCCACCGGCGCGGTGAAACGCAAAACAAATCCGTCCGGCTGAATCCGCGTCGTAAGAATTTCAAATGGCGTCACACCCGTCCAGTCCACCCGTTGCAACGCGCTCTCCGCGAGGCCGCGCACCGGCCAGCCGCGCTTGCTGCCACCGACAAAAATCTGTCCGCGCGGCGTAAGAGTGCCGCCGATGATGCCGGTGGTGAAGCCCTGCCGGAACGGATAGCACGCACCCTGATAGACGTCATTCACCTTCTCCATCTCGGCGCGCATGATGATGCTCAAGGTGTAATCACCAACGAAGAACTGTCCTGTAAACGGCCCGAATTTTCCATTCGACGCATCAAGCATCACTGCCGACGCGCTCTGTCCCATTTTTTTGTAAGGAAATACGACAGCAGGAGGCACCAGCTGCGGAATGCGCGCCGCATCGAGATACATACGCCCATCACGACCATCGGTCGGTTCGGCAGGGCGCGGTCCCATGTTTGGCGCGTGATCATACCACGAGTTACCGATGGGATGCCCCATGAATCCACCGGGTTTAAGATGCTTCAGCGAACATGCGCCATTCCACGGCCCCTGGCTCTCCGCATAAAAAGCGTCGCCCTCGGCATTGAAAGCAATGCCACCGGGACTGCGCAAACCGCTGCACACCGGCTCTGAGTGTCCATCTGGAAAATGTCGCATTGCCCAACCACGAAACAACCGCTCTGAAGTGTAACTGCCGGTAAGTCCATGCACGGTCCAGATCACTCCATCCTTGTCGAAGCCGGAACCGAAATTGAATTCATGCTCGCCACCCCATGCCCAGGCATCGCTCATGGTTTCGTAGCGATCCGCGCGACCATCCCCGACTGTATCCACGATGCGTGTCAGTTCCGCCTGCTGAGTCGCGTAAAGAACACCGTCACGCCAGGCGAGGCCGAAAACCTCGGTCAGTCCACTGGCAAATAGCTTCCACACAGGCTCCGGCGGAGTCTTGTCCGCGCCGGTGGCAAAGTAAATATCACCGCGCCGCGTGCCCACTGCCAGCCGACCATCCGGAAGCGCAACCATGCTGCCAGCTTCCATCACCACGCCCAGCGGCATCGAGACCTCGGAGATGCGATAATATTCCGCCTCGCGTTCATTGACGGGCACCTCGGCGAGTTTGTCCGTGTTGAGGTCCTGTTTCGGCTTAGGCTTCTGCTGCGCAACAGCCAACGAGCAGCCGAGCATGAGGGTGGCGAGAGCCATTGTGCGATTACCAAACATAGTCGATCTCCAGTTGAGCCTTTTGATTCTCGATGCGAACCGGCAGGATAAGTTCCTGCCGCGCACCCTCACCGCGAGTGATGGCTTTAATCGGGGTGCCGATATGCAATGTCAACGCGTTGTCCAGACGCCATGTATTGTCACCAGCCAGTGCCAGCTTGCCTGCGGCAACGCGAAAGTGAAGCCCGGCAATCTCAGGCCCGGCGAATTTCAGCGTGCGATGCAATGCTGGCTTTCCATCCAGCTCGATGTTGGTGAATGAATCTTGCACACCAATTTCCTGGAAAGCATAGAGCAGGGTCGGGCGCTTGAGCGCGTCCAACTGATAGCCGCGAAATTTCATTCCCACTTCCTTGCCTGGTGCAACAGGCCAAGGCGCGGTCAAATCGTTTAGCACCGCAAAGGACGTGCCGTGCGGAAAGATCACCGGATCTTTTCCCAGCGGATGAATCGAACCCATGCCCTGCACGCTCCAATGCGGGGACGCATCCAGAAAACGTCCGCGCCATAGCAGCGACAAGCGCATTTCCTCGGCATCAAACGCAACATTCATCTGGCCGGGATAGCCCAGGGCGATAGCTCTGAATCCAGCTTCCCAGAGTTTGCCGCGATAGAGAACGGGCTCGCCACCAACGACAATCTCCATATTTTTTCGGCTCAATCCCTCAGGGAATTTCGCGCGCGCTCCATCAGCCAGATACGTCCAGAGCGCCGCGTGTTGCCGGTCTGTATCACCGCCGAGCACGCCGGGAATTACGCTGCGTCCACCCGGCCAGAAGGGTGGCATTCGCGTGGCCGGATGGAAGTGATTGGGATCGCGCAGAAACGCCCGGAACCAATCTTCATTAAGCCGTTCAGTTACAGTTGTGAGATCTAAAACTTGCAGCATATGGGCGGGTTGACGGGCAAAGCGATGACAGGCGATGCAGGAAAGCCCGTCGGTGCCGACGAGCTTGCGACCGGCATCTCGCAACACATCGGCGGAGTCGCTCACTGGGGCCAGTGGCTGCGGGTGACGGTCGAGCGCGACAAAAAGCTCCGTGAGATGACCGACATTCGCGACGCCGAACTGCGGCATCCGCGTGTTCATATAGGGACGCACCGCCGAGCCAAGGCTTAGCACCTTCGTGAGCCACTCGGGGCGCAAGCGATCTCCCGCCCCATCAAGCGAAGGAGGCAAGCGCCCCTCGTCGCCGAGGTCGTCAACATTGGCGGTGAAAAATGCATCGAGTTGCTTACCGACACCGCCATTACCGTCACGCACATGACATGAGGTGCAGCGGAATGTTGCCATCGTCTGGGCAACTCGCTGCTGCGGATTAGGTGCCGCAAGTTCAGCGCGATTTAAATCAGCAAGCGCGGATTGCACAGCATCACGCTGCTCCTTGGAAAAATGAAAATCCGGCGCTGTCGCCAATGGTTTGTCCGCGAGACAGCCGCGAGTGCCGCGCAATGCAGCGAGCGCGGGAAGTGGTTTGGCTGGTGCTTTGCCCTCGTGACACGTTGCACAATTCATTTCCGCATACAATACCTTGCCGAGCCCGGCCTTGGCAGCATCCACGACAAACGGCTTGGGCTCGGACGTGGATTCCACATCGCGATCCGCGCGCATCCGATTCATCGGCAGCGGCTCCCGCGCGATGCCCGGCCCTTCCCATTCTGCGAGCAACTTCGGCGGCAGTTGACCCCGTTGGGCAAGGTCCAGCTTCAACAAATGCCAGCCAGCATCAAGATGCAGAGTGCCTTTGGCCTTTGTCTTCTCATTCTCCCACGAGTCCTCATCTGTCACCCATTTTCCGTCCAACGAAATCCGCGACGACCCGTCTGCGTTCAGAAAAAAATTGTAGTCCCCCGCCTGATCCACGCGCAGCCATCCACTGAAACGCAAGACCAAACGCCCGCTGGCGCCCATGACGTTCATTGAGAAATCTTTCATCGGTGTAGTGCTGGTAACCTCAGCCGAGTCGATTTCTTCCAATGAACGAATCCGCGTGCGATACACGGCAACTTCCAATGGAGAAAATATTTTGGTCTCGCGCAGAAGATAATGCGCTACGTCAAATGCCTCCCCGTCCGTCAGTCCCATTGACGGCATCCGGCCGGAAGGATGCGAAGCAAGGGAAGCAAGCAAGAATTGCTGCAAGCCTTTTAGATTCCATTTTTTGGACATGTCCGGCAGCGGCACCGGGTTCTCACCGACCATTGATCCGCGTTGCGGCGCATGGCACACCACGCATCCGACGCGATGAAACACGCTTTCGCCGCGAGCCACGGCACCCTTATCCGGCGCGACGCGTTTCCACTCGGGTGCGGACAATGAATATAAATAATGCGTCAACGCGTCCGCCGCTTTCTCACGTTTCGCCTCCGCGAGTCCGTGGAGCATATCTGGCATCGTGTTCTGGGGTGCCAGCACATGCTTTCTTACCCAATCGGGATTAGCGCGCTTGCCGATGTCTGCGAGCCGTGGGGCAGCCTTTGGGAAAAGCCATGAAGCCTGCGTCTTTGATGCGGCATGACAGGCGGTGCAGTTCATTTCGCCTAGCAAGCTGGTGTCGGCGGCATCCCCCTTCGCCACAGGGATAGCCAGCATCAGGGCGATCAAGATTGAGAGCATTTCGCAGATGCCGAAGTTCATTTGTCCGAGAGCGCGTGAATTGTTCCGTGAAGCGAGCGTGTGACCTCGGTGCCGTCAGCCCCGCGGACTTTGACGAGCAGCTCATAGCATTGGGTCGGGGTCAACGTGGGAATTGCCAAGGTCACGCTGCGTCCATCGCTGCTTAGTTCAGCAGCCGCGATTTGCACCGGATGCTCGTCGTAATGGTTCGAGCCGTAGCTGGCGCTGCGTTTGAGATGCCATACTTTATAGGCAAAGGCATCTGGCTTCACGCTAGCGGGGTCGAGCTTGTCACTAAAAGTCACGATCAGCTTTTTAGTTGCGGCGTGAATGCCGAGAGGGACGTTGGCCGGTGCTTTTCCGGGTCTGACGCGATAGAAACCGCCGGGCGTGGTCGCGTTGCCTGCCCAGGCAAACATCCCGCAAGTGTAGAGCGCGCCATCGGGTGCAAAGCGACCGCGCATCACGCCAGTAGGGAACGCGGGCATGGGCAGTTCACAAACCGCGCCCTGCCATTGACCCGCAATTTCCTCGTGCGGCACTGTGAAGATGCGGCCCGTTCCGTAACTGATGTTGAGCAGCGATCCGCCTAGCGCGCCCCATGCATTTTTCGGAACATAGACCATCTCGGCCGGACTGCGATCCTTAACGTTGGTGATCCAGACCATCGAGTCCTCCATCGCGGAATCAGATTTGTCAGCAGGCGCGCCGTAGCCAAACATATTTCCGTAAAAGCCGCCGGTCTTCACACGGTTAATGCGATTCTTCGGAGTCCAGAAACCTTCCTGATCGGTGACAAAAAAGGTGCCGTCATCATTGAGGCACACGCCGTTGGCGGCGCGGAAGCCGGTTGCGAGAATGTCGGTCTTGGTGCCGTCCGCGCTTACACGCAGGAGCGTGCCGTGCTGCGGCACCACGCTGTCCAGCGCATGGCGACCGGACTTCGCGTAGTAAAAATTGCCTGCCGCATCTGTTTGCAGGCCCATCGCGAATTCATGGAAGTGCTCGGTGACCTGCGCGTCGTCGTTGAAGCATTCGATGAAATCAATCTCGCCATCACCGTTGAGGTCCACCAGTTTTGCGATCTGGTCGCGGCAGGTGACGAACAAATCATTGCCGCGAAATTTCACACCGAGAGGCTGGAAAAGCCCGCTGGCGATGCGTCGCCACGTCAGCTTGGCTGGGGCTTTGCCCATCACACCATCCACACGCCACACGTCGCCGTTCCACATTGCGACAATCGCGGCTTTCCCATCTGGCGTGAAATCAAAACCGCCCGGGCGCATCCAGCTTTGGAAGGGATTGTCGAGCGGCAGCGGAAATTCGTCGGAGGCAAAAGGCGCAGCCTCCTTGCCGACCGCAGATGTAGTCTCGACTGTTTGCGACCAGCGCGTCGGCCCTCCCTTCGTCAGCGGCTCAAGGTCGAGCGGCGCGGTGCAGACGCTCGCCATGGTTACGAGAGAGGCTGGGTCAGCGCGGGAAATAAAAATCCTCGTCTTAGAGCCGCTTGGCAAAGTCGCGACCCAGTAGCCGTTTGCTTTGGTCAGGGTGCCCTCCCAGTGAAGAATTACATTCACCGTGTCCGGTGCCACGCGAAGTTGTAATGGTTTCGCCGTTGCACCGACATTGATTGTGCGCGTGAAAACCGGCGTCGCGCCGTAATCATACCAGCCGGGTGAATCCAGCACGCGGGCTCCGTGGATGCTTGCAGCGATGACAACGCGGTTTCCATTTTCATACACACCTTCAAACCGCGCCCAATCAGGCGGCAGTGGGCCGTAGCGCTTGCCGTCCTTGCCGAGCACGCGTGCGTCGTCGTCCCATTTTCCATCAGGCGATGCCCAGCCGGGACCGACGGGATTGATGAAATGTTTCTCGCCTGTGAGACTCGTGTGCGTGCCGTGGCTGCCATCGAAAGCAATGCCTTTCCAGTCCACAAAATCGCCCGTGGTCGCTGCGGCGACGCGCATCGAGTCGTGGTCGTAAATCATCCACGCGCGACCTTTACTCACACCGCCGGGGCCGTCGTCGAGCCGGATGGCGATGCCCTTCTGCGCGATGTTTCCCGGCGCGATTTGATACGTCCAGAACAGCGCAGAACCGAGGTCCATCCGCTTGTATTGCGGTGCTGTGGTGTCGATTTTCTCCGCCTCCGCGCGCACAAGTCCGCGCGGCAGCGAGGCGAGATACGCGGGCGTGATTTCCGTGAACTGCGACTTGTTGTGCGGTCGGATAAACGTCTCGCGGATGTATTGGATGACCGCATATTTCTGCGCGGTGGTGTATTGCGGCTGCGGCACCATCTGGTTAAAACCACGCGTGAGCGTCACAAACATGGAATACGGATCCGAGCCGTTCTTGAATGGCCCCTCCGCAAAACGCAGCGCGGTCGGCAGCGAGCCGGGCTGCTCCTTGGTGCCGTGGCAAACGATGCAGAGCGATTTGTAGATCGCTTCGCCTTCCGTGAGAGTTTTTTCGTTCCAATTCCCGACAAGTTCCGCATGGTCGCTGCGCTCCAGCGCCTGCACCCAGCCTGTTCCGCCCTCGACCACTGGCTTCGCGCCGCCCGTTGGCACATAGGCGAAGTCGGGCGTATTCGCGCCCGCGCCGCCATCGGCCTTGAAAAACAAAGCGACCTCATCGTCCGGCAGCGGGCGGTTCCATACTTTCACCGCGCTGATAGATCCCTTGGCGAAATTGCCACCGAAGTCCGGTGCGGCGCGTCCCACCTTGAAGATGTGTCCTTTTATATCGGGGCGCGTGAAGTCGCGTTTCTCGGCAATCTTTTTTCCGTCGAGCCACAATCGCGCGGTGTCATCCCCAAACAACAGCACCGCCGTGTGCGGCTTGCCGTCGTTCACGAACGCGCCACCGCTGATTTGTCCGAGCCAGCCAATGTCATAGACGAGCTTGCCATCGCGGATGAGCAGCGCCTTCGCATCGCGCGACCATTTTCCCTCCGGCGCACACATCGAAAACAAAGTGCCGCCGCCAGTGGTTTCAAAGCGCACCACCGCCGTGAACTCGTCGCCGAAATCCATCTTTGCACCGGGAAAATCTTTCGCGGCATCGGGCGCCAGTGTAGATGCGTCCTCCGGCCCGCGCACGAGTTTTCCGCCGCTCCACACCCGCAGCACCCGCGTGCCGCCGGGTGGATGCTCAACCGCAACATCATGCGGTCCCGCGCCGTCGAGCTTGAGTGAAAGCGACCCGCCAAGCCCAACCTTCGCCGGACCCTCAAGGTGCAGGCGGTAGTCTTGTGGCCATTCTTTAGCATCCACCGGCAACGCATCTCGGGGCGGCGCGGCATGTATTTGAATGGCGAATGCGGCGGCGAGAAATGCGGGCAGATGCTTGTTCATCGGATGCCGGATTAATCAGTGACAGGCACACGTTCCGCAACTTTTGACTTTTAATTCGGCCAGTTTTTTCTCAATGGCCAGCGAGG
>JAYVZW010000434.1:0-10510 GCA_043783015.1 Verrucomicrobiota bacterium | reverse complement strand
AGCCAAGAATTTCATAACCTTGGCAGAAGTAGAACTTGTGGGCGCGAGCGTAAGTCACGCAGGAGTCCAGCACCACCACTTTGCAGCGGAGTTCCCTTGCCTTGGCATGGAGCCAGTCCATCATCTTCAGACCGATTCCGTGCGAGCGGATCGATTCCTCAACGACGACGTTGTCCACATCCATGTATTGTCCGCAGTAAAAACGTGCGCCCAGCCAGTGGCCCGCCACTCCGACAATGCGATCACCATCGCAGGCGGCGATGCAGTGATAGCCGAGTGGAATCATCGCTTCCAGCCGAAGACGCAGTTCATCCGGCGGGATCTTGGCATTGTGCTTCTCAATCAAAGGGAGGATCAGCGGGACTTCATCCGTCGCCAGTTCACGCACCGTGATGTCGTTGATGTCCATCGGCACTGTTACAACATTTTTTGCATCCACACCAGATCCAGCCAGCGATCGAACTTGTATCCGACCTCGCGTAGTTGGGCGACCTTTTCAAAGCCCAGTTTTTCATGCAGGGCGATGCTGCCAGCCTGATCTGAACAGATCGCGCCCAGGACGGTATGATGCCCGGCCAATTTCGCCAGTCGCAGCAACTCCACGAGCATCAATTTCCCGATGCCCCGCCCCGTGTGCTCATAGTGCATATAAATCGAGTCCTCCACGCTGTTCGCAAACGCCTGTCGTTCATGCAGCTTGCTCAAGGAACCCCAGCCGATCACGATGTCTTCCAGTTCCGCGACAATGACCGGATGTTTTTCCCCATGTGCCGCAAACCACTGTGCGCGCTCCAACTCCGTGCTGGGCACCGTTTGATAAGTGCAGGTGGAGTGCAGGACGTAGTGATTGTAGATCGCATTGATCGTAATCAAGTCATCGCACATGGCGGCGCGGAACACGGGTTGGGCCATGGATTCAACGAGCTGCGGTTGCGGGCGCATCTGATTGCTGAAGTTCATAAAAGCGCTGGGCAAGCCGCTGGCTTTGGATGTTTTTCGCATATTCCAAGGCAGCGGTGGCAAAGCGACCAAATTGCAGTGATTTGAACTGCGTCAATGTTTCTGCTTTTGGTTTTTCACCGCCTTCAAGAAGCGCCAGCAGTGCCTTTTCACGGTCGGACGTGAAGACCTCGAAGCGCGCGACGAAGACACGCGTGAGTTTCTTTGGAGCAGGTGTGATTGTGAGCGGCAACGCATTGTCCACCCAGTCACGCGGCAGCAGCGCGAGGATTCTTGTGCCCGGTTCACGGAACCAGATATCGCCCCAGGTGGCGACCATCGCCTTGGCTTCGTCCTGTGAGAGGCCTGCTTCCGCGAGTGCCCGCGTCATTGCGGTGATGAGTTCGATTTCCGCTTTTGGAAGTGGAGTGGTAGGTTCGCCTAAACTTGAACCGACACTCACTGCCAAGCCGCTGCCCGTTTTTGGATCTGTAGCGGGGAGTTTCGCATTCACAGGCAGCCAGCTCCCCTTTCCATTTTTGACAGAGATCGCGAACGCGGCCTCGATCGCGCCACCATATCCGCTATGCATGAGACTCAGATAAGTGTCACCCGGCACGCGGGAATCTCCGGCTCGAACTTGAAACGGTGGCAAGTGATCGCCGGCACCGCGATAGAAAATGAATTTTTCCGATTGTTTCGCTTTTTCTGTCGGCGGAGATGGCAAGGGAAATCCAGACGCGATCTTGGTGGCCTTAAAAATCCACGCTCCGGGAACCTCACGAGCGTGGAAGTAATTTGCACCGGGCCCATCTTTGAAAGATGGAATCTGCGCTTGTGCGGCAGTATCGCCGGGCGCCACAAGTTCGCCCGTCCATGTGACGGACGCATCAAGCATGGAAAGTGTTTGGGAAGGGAATCGCACCGCTGAGGGCGCAGGAAACCATTCCGTCACCCGGCCATTTAGCATCGCGACCTGCACGCTCACCGGCATGGACTTGTCGGGGTAAAAATAAATCACGGGCGTCTCCATGCGGACAAAGGAGGGTTGTTGCCAGGTTCCACCTTTCCCGGCCACAGTAATATTTGGACCCACAAAGGATGGCAGCTCTGCAAGTGCTAGTTCCGGCTGATACCAGCGTAAGGGGGTCCCGTCGGAGCCGCTGACGATGGTAAAAGTGCCCCACTCATGAACTTCGAGATTCACAGGCTCCGCGTTAATGGTGGCAAAGCTCACGCAGACCAAAACGAGAGGAAACCAGACGGGCATTTTCATGGGCTGATCATAACATGGCGTCTGCGCTCTTGTCTTGTAAGGAGTTTGTAAATGGAAGGCCCGACGGGACAAGCGTAATGACACTAAATTTTGCTTGAGGAAAAGCCTGCGAGAGGCAATGAAAGCTGCTAAATATCTCTCATCATGGCACTCGTATCAAAAGGACTGGAAGGCGTAGTCGCTGCGGAAACGCGGCTCGGCGAAGTAAAGGGCGCGGAAGGCGTCCTGTTTTACTGCGGCTACGATATCAATGAACTCGCTGGCAAAGTTAGCTTCGAAGAAGTGGTTTACCTCCTCTTCCACAACCGCCTCCCGAATCGCGGGGAGCTTGACCAGCTCACCACTGCCTTGCGCGCCGAGCGCGAATTGCCCAAGGGCGTCATCGACTTCCTGACCAACGCGCCCAAGAGCGCAAAGCCCATCGACGTGATGCGCACCGCCGTCTCCATGCTGGGCTGCTACGATACCATGCGGCCTGATTTGACGATGAGCGCGGAACTCGCCACCGCTATCAAGCTGGTCTCGCAGATCGGAATCATCGCCGCGTATTTCCATCGCGCACGCCAGGGGCTGTCGCTGCCGCCGGTGCGCAAGGACTTGAGTGAAGCCGCGCACTTCCTCTATCTGGTCAACGGCACCGAGCCGAGCAAGGAAGCTGAGCAGACACTTGATGTGGCCTACGTGTTGCACGCCGAACACGGCTTCAATGCCAGCACCTTCACAGCGCGAGTCGTGGCCTCCACATTATCGGACATGTATTCCGCCATCAGCGCCGCGATCGGCGCGCTCAAAGGCCCGCTGCACGGCGGAGCGAACGAGGGCGTCATCCACATGCTGGAGGAAATCGGCAGCGTGGACAAAGTGGACGCCTGGGTCGCCGAAGCGCTGGCGCAGAAGAAGAAAATCATGGGCATCGGCCACCGCGTTTACAAAGTGCTCGACCCGCGCGCGCCACACCTCAAGGAAATGGCGATCAAGCTCAGCAACCAGCTCGGCGAAGCGAAATGGATCCAGATGAGCGAACGTATCGCGACCATCATGAAAGAGCAGAAGGGGCTGAACGCGAACGTCGATTTCTACAGCGCCACGGTCTATTACAGCCTCGGCATCCCCACCGATCTTTTCACGCCGATCTTCGCCATCTCCCGCATGGCCGGTTGGACCGCGCACGTGCTCGAACAGTGGAGCGAGAACCGCCTCTTCCGTCCTCTGTCAGAATACGTCGGCAAGCCCTATGGGCAGAAGGTGGTGCCCATTGAGCAGAGGTGAGCGTTGACGTGACTTCGACTCCATCCGAAATCGCGGCCCGTGCGTTTTAGTATTTTATGACCCCAACCTCTCCCTCCCAGCTTCTCGATTCTCTCAACTGGCGTTACGCCACCAAGGCTTTCGATCCCAACAAAAAAATTCCGGGCGACACTTGGTCTGCGCTGGAGCAATCACTCGTGCTCACGCCCTCGTCCTTCGGTCTGCAGCCATGGAAATTCCTTGTGATCACTGACATGGCGCTGCGCGAATCATTGGTGCCTCACGCATGGAACCAGCGGCAAATTGCCGATTGCTCGCATCTCGTGGTCATGCTCGCAAAGAAGTCAGTGGGCGAAGCGGACATCGACAAACTGATTCACCGGATAGTGGAGGTCCGCGGCGGCACGGCCGATGCGCTTGCCGCCTACAAGGGTATGATGATGGGCAGTCTGGTTCAGGCCACACCGGAGTTTATTGGCGAATGGGCGAAAAAGCAGACCTACATCGCACTCGGCCAGTTTATGGTCGCTGCGGCGTCACTCGGCATCGATACTTGTCCGATGGAAGGTTTCGTCGCGACCAAGTTTGACGAAATCCTCGGCCTCAACGCCACGGACTACACCACGACGGCGCTTTGCCCGGCGGGCTATCGCGCGGCAGACGACAAATATGCGGTGCTGCCGAAAGTGCGGTTCAATGCTGAAGATGTGATCGAGCATCGGTGAGATAATCCTGCTGGATTTGACAGAACTGAGACGGAACTGGCTTCTGCCCTCCCAGTGAGGTTTTTCAGAAACAATTCTGTCGAATTCTGTTAATTCCGCCCGATCATCTCTTTCATGCCCCTGACGCTCGCGAAACTCTCCTGCGGCGTCGTCTACACGGATTTTTTTCGTGAGTGGATCGAACAATTTCACGACGCTGAATCTCCGGCGCATCCCCACCGCGTGCTAACGCTGGACTACGTGCGTTGCGCGAGCGGCCCGCAGCATGGTCGAGCGTGGTGGCAGGTGAATTGGGTGCCGGAAGACGCCGTGCCGCTGCATCGCATTTTCATGATCGGCAGCGCCCCGGTTCACATTCCGAAAAACACCCAGTTGGGGCTTCGCGAGCGCTGTCTCGACTTTCAAAATGGCGGCGTCTTGGTTCTGCCTTGAGAAAATAGTCTCCATACCGAGGCGAATTTCCTTTTTTTCTTTAGCTGATATTGCATCATGCTAGTGTTCCGTCCGCCTCTGGCACCGTGCGAAAGGCATTATTATCAAAGAGTTCCGACAATTTCGGGTCGCCTGACCGGTGGCGGCAGCTTGCCTGAATCAAAAATGTCGCCGCTGGGTTCAGCCTCTTAGTTTCCAAACCATGTCTCTGGTTCTTGGCATTAACGCTTATCATGGCGACTCCTCCGCCGCCATCGTGCGCGACGGAATTCTAGTCGCCGCCATTGAGGAAGAGCGACTCAATCGCATCAAGCACTGGGCGGGCCTGCCAGTGGAGTCCATGAAATTCTGCCTGCGCGAAGCCGGGGTGAAATTCAGCGAGTTGGAGCACATCGCCATTAACCTCAATCCGAAGGTCAACCACGGACGCCGCCTGCTCCATGTGCTGAAGCATCTGCCCTCGCCGAAACTGCTTTGGGAGCGCGTAAAAAAAATGGGGAAGACGCGCGGCGTGGGCGAATCCATCGCCGCCGCATTCCCCGGCGAGCCAATGAAGGCTCGGGTGCACCACATCGAGCATCACCTCGCGCATCTTGCTTCATCCTATCTGTGCAGTCCCTTTGATGAAGCGGTGAATCTGTCCATTGATGGTATGGGCGATTTCGCCAGTGCCGCTTGGGGCATGGGGCGGGGCCAATCATTGGACGTGGAAGCGCGCATTTACTTCCCGCATTCACTGGGCATTTTTTATTCCGCTTTAACCCAATGGCTGGGTTTCCCCCACTACGGCGATGAATACAAAGTCATGGGCCTCGCGCCTTACGGCCAGCCGAAGTTCATGGATTTGATGCGCCAGATCGTTCTCGTGAAACCAGACGGCAGCTACGAGCTAGCCTTGAAATACTTCCGCCATCACCGCGAGTCCGTAGCCTACACCTGGGACAAAGGGTCGCCGGAATGCGGCACGATGTTTGCCCCGGAACTGGAAAAACTTCTCGGCCGCGCGCGTCAGAAAGGCGAGCCGCTCGAGCAGCGGCACAAGGACATCGCTCGCAGTGTGCAAGCCATGTATGAAGAGGCGTTCTTCGCCCTGCTGAGTGTATTGCACAAAAAATATGGAAGCGACAATCTCACGCTCAGCGGTGGTTGCGCCATGAACTCTGTGGCCAACGGCAAAGTCTATGCCCGCAGTCCGTTCAAGCGCGTTTACATCCAAAGCGCCGCCGGTGATGCAGGCGGGGCCATCGGCGCAGCATTGATCGTCGCGCAACAACTCCACGGAAAACGGAAAACGGAAAACGGAAAACGTTTCCACATGAACCACGCCTATTACGGGCCGCAGTTCAGCGAGGACGAATACGCCGCCCTCATCAACGCCCACACGAAAGAACTCCGGGACGCTGGATGCAGCATCACCACTTTCGATAACCAAGACAATCTCTGCCGCACCACCGCGCTGGCCATCAGCGAAGGCAAGGTCATCGGCTGGTTCCAAGGCCGCCTCGAATGGGGCCCGCGCGCGCTCGGCAATCGCTCCATTCTCGGCGACCCGCGCCGCGCGAACATGAAGGACATCCTCAACGAGAAAATAAAACGTCGCGAAAGCTTCCGACCCTTTGCCCCCAGCATTCTGCGCGAAGACGTGGCCGCCTGGTTCGAGACCGATGACGACGTGCCTTTCATGATGCAGGTCTTCCAAGTCCGTGCTGAACAACGGGTGAAAATTCCCGCCGTGACGCACGCCGACGGCTCAGGCCGTTTGCAAACCGTCTTCCGCGAGACCAATCCTCTTTATCACAAACTCATCAGTCATTTCCGCGAACTCACCTCCGTGCCGATGGTGCTGAACACTTCGTTCAACGAAAACGAACCCGTCGTCTGCCGCCCGCAAGAGGCTCTCGACTGCTTCCTGCGCACCAAGATGGACGTGCTGGTGCTGGGCAATAGGATGGTCCGCCGCTAAACATTATGTCTGCTCCTCAAGAACTCATCATCGAAGCTGGCCGCTCTGAGGCCCATTACTGGCGGGATCTCTGGCGTTACCGGGAGCTGTTTGGTTTCCTCGCCTGGCGCGACATTTTGGTGCGCTACAAGCAAACGGTCATCGGCGTTGCTTGGGCCATCATCCGACCGCTGCTCACCATCTTGATTGGAGCCGGTATTTTCGGCAGCCTGGCCAAACTCCCTTCCGACGGCGTGCCTTATGCCGTGATGGTCTGCGCGGGAACGCTCCCGTGGTATTTCTTTGCCAGCGCCTTGAGCGAATCTGCCGGGAGTCTGGTGGGCAACGCCAATCTCATATCCAAAATCTACTTCCCGCGCATGATCCTGCCCGCCAGCGCCGTGGTGGTGGCTTTCGTGGACTTCGCCATTTCCCTGATCATCCTCGCGGGATTGATGGCGTTCTATCATGTGTGGCCGACGTGGCGGCTGCTGACACTGCCACTTTTCATTTTACTGGCCTTCCTCAGTGCCATGGGTCCCGGCCTTCTCTTCACGGCACTGAACGTAAAGTATCGCGACTTCCGTTACATCATTCCGTTTGTCGTGCAGTTCGGACAGTTCATCTCGCCCGTGTTTTACAGCACCACCGCGATTCAGGAAAAATACGGCGATCTTGGCCGCACCATTGTGGCGCTCAATCCCGTGGTCGGCGTGATCGATGGTTTCCGGTGGGCCATCTGCGGCACCACGGAGATTCACTGGGAGAGTTTTGCCCTGTCCACTACGCTGAGCATGACGCTGCTGGTGATCGGCGTGTGGTATTTCCGCCGCACCGAGAAGACATTTGCGGATGTGATTTAGTGAATTCATTCCATCAAGCCAATGCCGCCCCTTCGCGCCTTGCTGCATCCGGCCTATTCATGGCGATTTCTCAAATCAAGGCTGCTCAACTTCTACCTGAAAAAGAATCCGAATGAGCGCGGCAGGATCCTCTTCCCACCCGGACACTTCCATTCACCTCTGCTGGACATAGCAGCACTGTCATCTGAAAACAGCGCCTTGCCGCACGATGGTGACGAGACTTGGGAAAACATTCCGCTGCACCAAAGCGAGCAACGCCTCCTCTTCCAGGAACTGCTTGAAAAGCATCCACCATTGCCATTCCCACAAAGTGAATCGCGCGATTACAGGTATCACTACGACAATGACTGGTTCCCGCTGTCGGATGCTTTCACGCTCTCTGGACTTATGCGCCGCGAAAATCCGCGCCGTATCATCGAGGTTGGCTCAGGTTTTTCCACAGCCGTAATGTTGGATACGCTTGATCACTCAGGAGGCATAACGTCAATCACCTGTCTGGAACCTCATCCCGGGCGATTGAAAACGCTGCTTCGGAAGGAAGACTTCGGGCGCATAAACCTGATATCGAGCCCTGTTCAGGAGATGCCCCCCGCCGGGTTCAGCGACTTGGATGCCGGGGATTTTCTCTTCATTGATTCCTCTCATGTGGCCAAGATCGGCAGTGATGTTACATTCCTCTTCCTGCAAGTGCTGCCGATCCTCAAGCCCGGAGTCTGGGTCCACGTGCACGACATCTTCTACCCAGAGACTTATCCCTTGGAATGGATTAAACAGGGACGCGCCTGGAATGAGTCGCTGATTCTGAGGGCATTTTTGACTGGCAACCAAGGTTATCAAATCCGCGCGTTCAACGGTTACGCCGGCGCAGTTTTCCCGTCCTCATTCTGGGAGAACCTGCCCGCCTTCCGTCAGAACAGCGGTGGCAGTCTTTGGATGCAGCGCTGCCCCAATTAAATCATGACCCCGCTCCTGGCCTGGTCCCATGATTCCATACTCGGTTCTCGATCAGGCTATCATGTGCTGGCTGATTATCTGCCACAGCTCGAACGAGTCGTCGAACCACGCCGTGATCCAGATGACCGTCTTCAAAGAATCCTCACCAAGGTGTTGCGCAGATTCTCATTCTCCCGCTGGTGTGCGGGCGGAAGTTTTCAGATGGAACGCAAGGTTTTGCTTCGCGTCAAAGCCGGCTTCAAAGGCCCGGTCCATCTGCCCTGGTGTGATCGCGATCTTGGCTTTCTGGATTTCAAACTCAGCGGGGAAAAAAATCCATTGATCGGCACTTTCCACCAATGTCCCCGCGACCTCCTGACGGCCATCCGTCGGCGTTCATCGCTCAAAAAATTCGCTGCTGTTATCGTGATGAGCGAGACCCAGCGCCCCTACTTCCGTGACAGTGGAGTGCCTGATGGTCGCATCCACCGCATCCTGCATGGGGTGGACACGGATTACTTCCGGCCAGAGACACATGAAGTGCCGGAAAATTTTGTCGTGCTCGCCGTCGGCGGAACTCGCCGGGACTTCCCGCTGCTGCGGGAAGTGGCCGTGGCTATGCGCGACACCCGCGCGATTCGATTTGAAATCGCAGGACCGGCTGACAAAAAAGCCCTCTTCACTGGCTTGCCCAATGTCTTATTTCACGATCACCTCAGCGATAAAGTTCTGCTTGAGAAATATCGCAACGCCTCATGTCTGCTGCATCTGGCGGAAGAAGCCACGGCCAACAACGTCCTGCTTGAAGCCATGGCTTGCGGCCTCCCGGTCATTACGCAACACGTGGGCGGCATCCCGGAATATGTCAACGAAACCTGCGCCGTGACCTGTCCCCCGGCAGACAGCGGGGCGGTGGTTGCGGCCTTGCGCTCACTGTGCGCGTCTCCTTCCCGGCAATCGGAGATGCGACACGCTGCGCGCTCTCATGCACTGAGCCTTGACTGGCGCATTGTGGCTGGCCACACCATGCAACTTTATCAGAGCCTGAACTGAGTGCGCATCTTGATGGCCATGCATGGCCTGCCCTTGGGCGGTGCGGAAAAATTCTTTGTGCGTCTGGCGCGCGCTCTCGACGCGAATCATGAAATCACCTGCTATGTTCCCTGCCTTCGGGGTGGTGATGCCGGTCTGGCCGGCCAGTTGCGAGATTTGAGCGTAATTTCGATTCCGGGATTTGGACGCCTTGGCTACCGTCTTTTTTACAAAATAACTCTGATGTTGCGGCAAAGATTTCCCGGGTGTGATCCCGAGGCGGTTCTTCACGACAAAGTGCTCGCGCGCCTGCATGGCAAACACAGCTTTGACGTCGTGAATCCGCACCTTATGGAAGCCACGCGGCAGACCTGCCGGGCCTTCCGTCGCATCAAGCTGCCGATTGCCGAATCTGATCACGGACACTACGCCGTGGTTGATGCCGGTAACCCCGGCCCCGCAGAGATTGTATTTCAGCGCTTGAACGCACTCGTTTGCCCGTCCCAGGCCAACGTTCATCGTGCCGACTGCTTCCCATGGCACAAAGGATTCCGCACTTTCACCATTCCCTATGGCTACGAACCGCCATCGGGCATCCAGCCCAAGATAGCAGAAGATACCATCACCTTTGGCATGGTGGCCAGGGGCGTGGAACAAAAAGGCTGGAATGAAGCCCTCGCTGCCGCGCGCATCGTTCGCTCACGAATCACGCGCCCACTCAAACTGGTGTTTGTCGGTGAAGGTCACTGCCTTGATGCCCTGCGCCTCAAGACTCACGAGCCTTGGGTCATCTTCGCTGGCCGTCAGGATGAGCCGGAATTTTTTATTCAGCAGTTCGACGTCGGTCTGCTGCCCACTTGCCTGAAGGAAGAAAGCCTGCCCAACTCCATCATTGAATATCTTGCTTGCGGGAAGCCGGTTATTGCCACGTCCATCGGGGGTATTCCTGAAATGACCGGGAATGCCGGGATGCTCATTCCCCTCGACGCAGCGGGCAGGGCCGATGTGCCCGCACTTGCTGAGGCCATGGAGCAGCTGGCCACCAACCCGGCGTTGCACCAGGCCCTCGCAGCACAAACCGGCACCGCCTTCGCCCGCTTCCGCATGGACAAGTGCGTCA
>JAYVZW010000433.1:0-3509 GCA_043783015.1 Verrucomicrobiota bacterium | reverse complement strand
TGAACTGCCTGCACGATCCTTGTCACCGGCTGTTTCTGCTAAGCGAGGAGGCCGAAAGAGAGAACCCAGGATTCAAGCTCTGTCCAAATTGCCTCGCCAGTGGCATAACGACGGAGACGGCACAATACAAGAGGGCATAGCGGACAGAAACTCCACCGCCCGCTGTTCATACCACGACTTTACTTTTGCCGGTCCCTGAAAAAATCCAACATGCCCGCCTGACTTTGGTGCTTCGAGAAAAAGAAATTCGCTCTGTTCTGCGATCCCGAATGGAAACGAACCCGGTGTGAGAAAGGGATCGTTCTGCGCGCTCAAGATGAGCGTAGGAATTTTGATGCGATCAAGAAACTGAAGTGAATTTGCCCAGCCATAGTAGTCGGCGGAGTCGATGAATCCATGGATGGGCGCACTGTAGCGATCATCGAACTCCAGGAAGGTGCGTATTTTTTCAATGCCGGTGATGTCAAGACGACCGGGGAACTGCCTGGCCTTGCCGATGATTTTTGCTTTGAGCGATTTCAGAAACCGCCGGGTGTAAACCACATTGTCCCAACGGGTGTCCAACGCCTTCGAGCACGCAGCCAGATCCACGGGCACGGAAATTCCAACGGCGGCTTTCACCGACGGATGTGGCGGCGCTTCGCCCAGATATTTCATCGTCATGTTCCCGCCCATGCTGAAACCGACGAGGGCAATTTCTTGATATGACCCGGCTGCATGATTGATCACAAGTCTGAGGTCTGCGGAGTCCCCGCTGTGATAGTATCGCAGCAACCGGTTCGGCTCCCCGCTACATCCACGAAAATTCCACGCCAGCACATCCCAGCCCGCGTCTCTCAATGTTGCCGAAGTATTGTGCACGTAGGCACTTTCGGAACTGCCTTCCAGCCCATGCGTGATGATCGCGAGCCTGGAACGACCAGTTCTAAGCCAGTCCAGATCCAGAAAATCACCATCATTCAATTCCTTTCTCTCGCGCTCAAAAGGCACGCGATTTCGTCGCGGATACAAATAGGGAAGTATGGTTTGAATGTGCCCGTTGCGCAGCAAAGCGCCTGGCTTGAAGGAGGATTCGATAACGGGCATGAGCGGGTGCCAGAATTATACGCAGGAAACACACGGTTGGAGTCAAAGCATCTTGCGCATGCTGTCCCCCTGCCCCATGCTGTGCGCCCTTTAGAATCATGCGAGACCAGATTTCCAGACGACGCACCTTTGCCATCATCTCCCACCCGGATGCCGGCAAGACGACCCTCACCGAGAAGCTCCTGCTCTACGGTGGCGCGGTGCAGCTCGCCGGCTCCGTGACTTCGCGCAAAGACCAGCGCGCGGCGACCTCCGACTGGATGGAACTGGAGCGCAAACGCGGCATCTCAATCAGCTCGACGGTGCTTCAGTTCGACTACAACGGCTATCGCATCAACCTGCTCGATACACCCGGTCACAAAGATTTCTCCGAAGATACTTATCGCGTGCTCACCGCCGTGGATGCCGTGGTCATGGTCATTGACGCGGGCAAGGGCATCGAGAGCCAGACGCGCAAACTTTTTGAAGTGTGTCGCCGACGCGGCGTGCCGATCTTCACCTTCATGAACAAGGTGGACCGCCCGACGCGCGATCCCTTGGAACTGCTCGACGACCTGGAGAACGTCCTCGGCATCGGCGCCTTCCCCGTCAACTGGCCGCTGGGCACGGGGCCTTTTTTCAAAGGCGTATTCGACCGGCAGACCAAGCAAGTTCATCTTTTCGAGCGAACCAAAGGCGGGGCCTATCGCGCGCCGGTGAAAATCACCAGCTTGGAAGATGAATTCGTCAAAGAGCAACTCAGTGAGGGCGATTACAAACAAGTCGTCGAAGAACTGGAGATGCTGGAAATGGCGGGCAAGGAATACAATGAAAAGGAAGTGCTCGCCGGCCATCTGACGCCCGTTTTCTTCGGCAGCGCCATGAACAATTTCGGCGTGCAACTGCTGCTCGATGCCTTCCTCGAACGCTCCGCGCCTCCCGCGCCGCATCTCTCCGGCGAGCGCATGGTGGAACCAGACGACCCGGCATTCTCCGGCTTCGTCTTCAAGATTCAAGCCAACATGGATCCCAAGCATCGCGACCGCATCGCCTTCGTGCGCGTGTGCTCCGGCAAGTTCGAGCGCGACATGCTCGCAACGCACATGCCGTCCGGAAAAAAGGTGCGTCTCGCGAGTTCGCAAAAACTCTTCGGGCAGGAGCGTATCACCGTGGATGAAGCTTATGCCGGCGACATCGTGGGCTTCGTCGGCCAGTCGGGTTTCGGCATCGGCGACACCTTGAGCGAGGACGGCAAAGTCAACTACGACGAGATCCCGCGCTTCCCTTCCGAGTGCTTTTCCTACATCCACAATCCCAATCCCTCGAAGTTCAAACAATTCCGTCAGGGACTCGATCAACTCTTGCAAGAAGGCGTAGTGCAGTCATTCTATTTCCCCGATGCCGGGGTGCGTATTCCCCTGCTGGCCGCCGTCGGCCCCTTGCAGTTTGAAGTCGTGCAATATCGTCTCGAAGCGGAATACAACGCGACCTCGCGACTCGAATCCGCCCCCTTCCAGGCCGTGCGCTGGTTACGCGCCGGCATCACCGACACCGAACTGGCGGAACTAAAATTGCCCACCGGTTGTCGCATCGCGCGCGACACCGACGAAGCCAATGTGGTGCTCTTCCCCAGCTCCTGGACGCTGGATTACTTCAAGAAACAAAATCCCGACACGCCGATCTTCGATCTCTCGGCAGATGCGAAGCGAGGCGGTGTGCCTGCTGTTGATTGAGTAATACCATCTGCCTTTTCAAGCATTCCAGGGATTGACCGTCTTCACCTCGCGCGGAAAGTCGTCGGTATTTCTCGTCGCAATCGTCAGGTCATGCACCAAAGCAGTAGCCGCAATCAGGCTGTCAATAATGCCCATGTTGAAACCCTTGGCTTCGTGCCTGGCATAAAGCTTTCCCCATGCTTTCAGAATGTCGGTGTCGAGAGCGAGAACCCTGTCGGAGAAGGCACCTTCGATGCCCGTGGCCCAGCGGGAAACGCCCAACTTGCGTTTGCCATCCGGCATAAGATGAATGCCCTTCCAAATTTCACCCAGCGTGACACAGGACAGGCAGCACTCATCTTCGTAAGACACGCTCCAGGCAAGCACCCGCGCGTCTGGCCGTCTGGCCGTGGCCTCACTGATGACATTGGTATCCAGCAGATAAGTCATGCCTGATTAACGGTATCAGCCCAGTTTGATCTTGCGCGCGGATTCCTTGGATCGCTTGCCCATCAGCTTGGTGAGGTCTTCAGGGCACTTACGCAATGTGGCAAGGAGTGATTTCTTCGGTCCATGGCTGCGTCGATATTCTTCGGCAGAAAGAATCACCACCGCAGGACGGCCATGCTTGGTCACCGTTTGTGCGCCTTGGTTAATGGCCCGTTCCACCACCTCGCTGAACCGGCTTTTCGCTTCCTGCAACTGCCATACTGCTGTGCTCATGGAAGA
>JAYVZW010000432.1:0-3539 GCA_043783015.1 Verrucomicrobiota bacterium | reverse complement strand
ATTTTCCCGGACAAGTCCGTCCGCATCCTCATCTACTGCAATAACAACTTCCTCAACGATCCCGTCGCATTGATCTCAAAAGCCGCGCCTGCATCGCTGAACATTTATACGTTCAACACGCTTTACACCTACGGCTATACCAACGTCTATGAGCCTGGCCCGTTGCTTGATATCAAGAAAACGGAAATCCCCTTCGAGGGAACGCGTGCGGCTATTCAGGTTCAGGGTGGCAAGTAGTGACAGCATCCTGCTGGCACTGCTATTTTTTCGCGCGGCACACCTGGCAGATGTCATGACCTTCCGCGTTCACACGGAAATCGAGCTGCGGGTCATCAAGCTCGGTCTTGCCGCAGGCCTGGCATTTGTGAAGAAACGATTCAGCGGGACGCGACGCCGAGTCGAAGCGGCTTTTTCGCTCCGTCGCTGCCGCACGCTGGCTGGCGCCCTTGAGAAAGCCGGGGCCGAAGGCGATGAGGAAATTCAACAGGGAAAAGATGACAGGCAGTCTTGCTTCTGGCGTGTCGAGGATCGTTAGAAACAACATCGCGCCACCGAGTGCGGCGATCCATTTAACCTTGAGGGGCAGGATGAAAAAAAGCAGGAATTCGTAATTGGGAAAAAAAACCGCGAACGCAAACAAGATGGTCGAATAGAGCGGGATGCCGAGCGCGTCGCAGTTAAAGATCATCGCGCCGATGACTATGGAGGTCATGCCGCCGAAGATGTAAAGATTGAGCCTGAATGCGCCCCATGCTTCCTCCAGCCCTCGTCCCATCATGGTCAGGAGCATCACTGCGAAGAAAAGCCAGATAGGATGACCGGCAGGTGGAACAAACACCCAGGTCACGAGCCGCCACAACTGGCCATTCAAAACAGCACTCCGGTTCAACTCGATGAAGCCGCCAAACTCCGGCTTTAACTTCATCATCACCCACACAACCACTTGAAAGCCTGCAAGGATATTTACCACTCCGGGTATGGCGTATCGTCCCAGCTTGTTTTCGAGTGTGTTGATCAGTGACATCTGCGGTCACGTTTAGACGAATCCACGCACGCCGCCAGTGGGAATCGCGGGTTTGACAACATGGACGCATTCTTCACATTCAAGCGCCGTGTCCGAAACCGCATCTCTGAAACGATCTCCGCTCCATGAAAAGCATGTGGAACTGGGCGCGCGCATGGTGCCGTTCGCAGGCTGGGAGATGCCGGTGCAATACAAGGGCATTGTGGATGAACACAAGGCGGTGCGCGAGCGCGTCGGCATCTTTGACATCTCCCACATGGGCCAGTTTCTCATCGAAGGTCTGGGCGCAGAGGCTTTCCTCAACCGCGCGCTAACCAACAATGTCAGCAAGTTGGCTCCGGGGCAGGGTCAATACACTCTGCTGCTGAATGCCGACGGCGGTGTGATTGATGACCTCATCAATTATCGGCTCAGCGAACGGGAGTTTTTTCTCGTGGTCAACGCTTCGAAGATTGATGAAGACCGCGAGCAATTTAAATCGCTGGGCCTCGGTGACGATGTGCAGTTCGCCGACATCAGCGCGCAGACGGGCGGCATCGCCGTGCAGGGGCCGCGCAGCCGGGAGGTCTTCAAGGCAGTCTTCGGGGGCGATGCGTGCTTTCCCTCGCATAACACCATTCTGGTCAGCATCACCGGCGGCGGAGTTCTCTATCTCTGTGGCACCGGTTACACCGGCGAGGAGGGCTTTGAATTTTTCGCGCCCGTTACGGAGATTGGCGATTGGTTTGATAGACTGGTCGCCGCCGCGCGCGATGAGGGCGGAATCCCCTGCGGTCTGGGCGCGCGCGATACGCTGCGATTGGAGATGGGTTATCCGCTCAATGGCAACGATCTCGCGCCGGACAAAACGCCACTGCAAGCCGGCTTGGGATTTTTTGTCGATCTTACTAAAGGCGATTTCGTCGGGTGCGACGCGCTGCTCAAACAAAAGGAAGACGGCCTGCCTTCCAAACTCACTGCCTTCCGCATGACAGGAGCCAGCCCGCCGCCGCGCCCGCATTATCCAGTCTGGGGCGGAGATGTCTGCATTGCTGAAATTTGCAGCGGCTGCCTGTCACCCACGCTCGGCTATGGCATTGGCATGGCATATTTGCCCGCAGCAATCTCGAAGATTGGCAGCGTCCTTGAAATCGAAATTCGTGGCAGGAAATATGCTGCCGAAACTGTGAAGAAGCCATTTTATCGCAAACCAAACCCATGATATGAGCCAAGTTCCCGACAACCTCCGTTATCGTGAATCCCATGAGTGGATTGATCCTCAAACCGGTGCTGTCGGCATCACCGATCACGCGCAGCATGAACTGACCGACGTCGTCTATGTCGAGCTGCCAAAAGTCGGCACTCAAGTGAAGGCGGGCGACCAGGTTGCGGTCGTGGAATCCGTCAAAACCGCGAGCGACATCTACGCTCCGGTGAGTGGCGAGATCATCGAAGCGAATGCTGCGCTCTCCAGCGACTCGTCACTCGTGAATACCGAACCCTTCGGCCAAGGCTGGATTTTCAAGATCAAAGCCACTGATGCCGCCGAGTTGAATGCCTTGATGGACGCTGCGGCCTACCGCGAGCACATCGGCTGACCTTGCGTGACGGGTGACTTGCAGATATGTTTCGCCCATGATCACCGTTGATGAACTCAAGCCGGGCCTGCTGGAGCTTTCCGTGCCTGATCGCGCCGAGATCGCTTCATTTCTTCTCGAGAGTCTCCCTCACGATCAATACGTAGTCCGCGCTGACGAGGACGACAGCATGGCCGAGGCTGAGAGACGTATGGAAGAGGCGGATCGTGATCCTTCCGTCATGATTTCACAGGAAGAGTTCGAAGCCTATTTCAAGAAGCGACTTGGAAGATGAATCTGAGGTTTTACAGGCTTGTGCAAGACGAAGTTAATGATGCAATGGAGTATTATGAGCAGATGGGAGGAATCAAGCTTGCCGGAAAATTCTATGACGAAGTTATGCTCTCCGTCACAGCCGCCGTTTCAACCCCAGAAAGGTTTCATCCAACAGGAGCGCGCTTTCGTCGGGCAAACTTGAAATATTTTCCTTATCATTTGCTATATGAAATCAGACCCGAACACACTTTTGTGACCGTGGTTAAGCACAACCGGCGTCGACCTTCGTTCGGAACACGTAGGAAATAAGCAACCGATTTTCAGGACTACCATCCCATGCCAGACACCTTATCGTTCGCCCGCAGGCACATCGGCCCCACGCCATTTGAAGCGCAGGAAATGGTGCGCAGCACCAAGTGCACCACCATCGAAGAACTGGTGGATCAAGTCGTGCCCGAAGTCATCCGCAAGCGCACGCCGCTGAATCTTCCCGCCGCATTGTCCGAGGAGCAGGCGCTCGCACGGCTGAAGAACATCATGTCGCGGAACAGCGTCATGCGTTCATTTATCGGACTGGGTTTTCACGACACCTTCACGCCGCCGGTGATCCAGCGGAACATCTTTGAGAATCCCGGCTGGTATTCGGCCTACACGCCCTATCAACCGGAGATTTCGCAAGGCCG
>JAYVZW010000431.1:0-10649 GCA_043783015.1 Verrucomicrobiota bacterium | reverse complement strand
TTGTCCTGGAGATCAACACCATTCCTGGCATGACCGTCAGCAGCCTGCTGCCCAAGGCCGCGCGCGCGGCCGGCATCGAGTTTCCGCAACTTTGCCAGCGCATCATTGAATTGTCACTCATCGCTCGAAGCAGGGCATAACCAACCCAAACTCCCATGCTACCATTTTCCTCCAAAAACAAGCCGCGTAAAAAACGCCAGGCCGCCAAGGGTAACTACGCTTTCCGGAGCAAATCATCGTCCCGCACTTCGATGCACCGGCTTGAACTCAATCCTGAGACGGATGCCTCCCGCCGCGCCAAGTTCCGCAAACGCGCTGGACTGGGCGCGCGCTGGGCTGCAGGTATTTTGGGTTCCATCATGCTCGTGGCCATCCTTAAGATCGTGGTCATGGAGGCTTTTGTTACCAACCAGCGGTTCCATCTTTCAGATATATCCGTGCTCACCGAGGGGCCGCTTTCGCGTTCGGCCATCATCAACGCCAGCGGGCTGAAAGAAGGCGACAACCTGCTCATGATTTCACTGCGTGACGTGCGCGACCGCGTGGAGTCACTGCCCGAAGTTCGCAAGGCCAAAATTGAAAGGAATTTTCCGGGCCAGATCGTGCTCAATGTTGAGCAGCGCACACCAGTCGCCTGGCTGGAATGCCCGGAAAAGGCCATTGCCGCGAAAGTCTCCGACTTCGGCTGTCTTCTGGATGAAACTGGTTGCGTGCTTCCCAGCAGCGGGCGCATCCGCAGCGGCGAAAACAAACTCCCCGTCATTCGTGTAGGCAAGATCAGCGCAATCATCCCCGGAAAGCGCGTGGAATCCGCGGCCGCCCTGGCCTCACTGGAACTCCTCTGTGCGTATCAAAAAAGTCCGCTGATCAATCGCTCGGAATTGAAACGGGTGGATGCCTCGCGCAGTCACGCGCTGGTGGCTGACTTTGGCAACGGTGTGAGCGTTGTTTTCCCGGCGAACGGTGACAACCAAAAGGAATTTAACCGGCTGACCCGCGCGATGGATGAGGCGGCACGGCACAACTGGAAGCTGGCCACCGTTAATCTTCTGGTGGAACACAACGTGCCCGTGACCTTGCGCGGCAATGCCTCCACGGCATCTTCCGAAACCCTTCAGCGCACCGTTGCCGGAACACGCTGAATTTTCTCCTACCAAACTTAAATCATCATGGCCAAGAGCACCATTTACGCAGGACTCGAAATCGGAACGTCAAAAATCTGCGTGGTTGTGGCGGAGGTCAAAAAAGACGGAGCGATCAAGATTCTTGGCGTCGGACAGGCTCCATCCCGAGGCATTCGCAAAGGAGAAATCGTGGACGCAGACATTGCGCAGACCTGCCTTAACGACGCCTTGCTGCGGGCCGAGGACCGCAGCGATGTGATGATCCGCAATGTCTTTCTCGGCGTCAGCGGTTCGCATGTTGAAAGCCTGAACAATACCGGCGTCTATCGTCTGCCGCCTGACCAGAACCAGATCACCGAAGACGACCTTGAAGACGTTCGGGAGATAGCCTGCAACGTGGACATCCCGCAGAACCACGTTTTTCTTCACCGTATCGCTCGAAAATATTCTGTCGATGGTCAGGATAATGTGCGCTCGCTTCTGGGTCGCACGGCCAACACCATCGAGGCTGATTTTCATGTCATTCACGGCGTGCGCAGCCGCGTGCAAAACTCCATTAAACTCGTGCGGCAAGTGCCACTGGAAGTCGAGGATGTGGTTTTCCTGCCTCTCGCCGCAGCCCAGGTGGTCTTGAACAAGGAGGCGAAACAACACGGCGCGCTCATGATTGATTTCGGCGGAGGCACGGCCGATTTTGTTCTGTATGCCGACGGCATGCTGGCCGCATCAGGTTGCATCCCGCTTGGCGGCGATCACATCACGAATGACATTTCGCTTTGCTTCCAAATCCCTCACGGTCGCGCCGAACGCCTCAAGGTCGAGGAAGGATCCGCCGTCTATTCCGACGTCAATCCGGCGGAGATCATTAAAGTGGAAGACGAGAACGGCATGACCGTGGGCGAAGTCGAGCGCGCCATGCTCAATGAAGTCATCCACATGCGGACACGGGAAATCTTGGAGCAAATCCGCGCCCGTTGTGAAGATCACATGAGCCGTCTCGGCGCGGGTGTCTATCTTACCGGCGGGGTCAGTTTAATGCGTGGCATCGATCAGGTCGCCAAGGAGGTCTTCGGCGTGAAGATCACCCGCAGCGGTTCCGCCGCCGTCGGTGGGAGTGCCGCCTCTTATGAAAATCCCTGCTATTCCGGCCCCATCGGGCTGATCCGCTACGCCCAGCTCATGGACGCGGAAAAGCCCTGGCTCTCTCCTCTAGCCAAACTCGGACGCCGCATGGCAGAGGTATTCGGAAGCTGGACACTGTGATGTCTCAGATCGCCTTGCCCCATCATTGCTTGCCATTACCAGAATTGATGCTTGCATTGCAATTGCAAGTTGCCCACCAACCTACAACCCAAACCGTAACGCCATGGTAGAATATGACCGCACCCAAGAGCGCGAACACGCCCAAGTAGCGTCGCATCTGAAAATTTGCGTCGCCGGCATCGGCGGAGCCGGTTTGAATGTGCTCGACCGCATCACACTTGACCGCATCGTGGACGCCACCCTCGTCTCCATGCACTCGGACGTGCGCGTGCTCAGCCACGCCATGACGCCTCATAAAATCCAGCTCGGCGCAGAAATCATGCGGGGCATTGGCTCTGGTGGTGATCCCGAACTTGGCCGTGAATCTGCAGTGGCCTCGCGGGAGCAGATAAGAAACGTTTTCCAAGGGCATGACATGGTTTTCCTTTGCGCTGGACTTGGCGGAGGAACAGGATCCGGCACCACGCCCGTGGTCGCCCAGATTGCCAAGGAATGCGGCGCGATGGTCTTTGTCTTTGCCACGATGCCGTTTTCGTTTGAAGGCCGCCGCCGGCTGATGCAGGCAGAGATGGCGCTCGAAGAAATCCAGCCCTATGCGGATGCCCTTATTCTTTTCGAGAACAACCGGATGGGCGAACTTATTCTGCCCAAAGAAGGGATTCAAAAAGCCTTCAGCCAGTCGGACCAGCTCATCGGACATAGCGTGCGCGCCATTTCCACGATGGTGACCCAGCCCGGCATCGTCCGCCTTGGCCTTTCCGATCTCACTACTGCCCTCCGCAGTCCCAATGCCCGCTGCCTCTTCGGTTTCGGTGAAGCCCGCGGTTCCAACAGGGTCACTGACGCCCTCAAGCGCGCGCTCAAAAGCCCGCTCGTCAATCAGGGCCAGCTTCTTCTTCATGCGGAAAATCTCCTCGTCCATGTCGCCGGTGGAGAAAGCCTCACCCTTGCCGAAGTGGAAACTCTAATGAAGCAGCTCGGCAAGCACGTGCCTGAGCAGACGCAGATTCTTTTCGGCATTTCGGTCGATCCCAAGCTCGGTGACAGTCTCGCCCTCACTTTGATCAGTTCGCTCAGCGCGCAACAGATGCTTACTGAATCCGCCGCTACCATGGCGGAAGAATCGTCTGCGCTTCCGCAGCGTCCAAAGCCTGTGGCGCAGCCCTTGGCTTCGGCACCGTCACCAGTGACGGCTCCAGCTCCGAAAGCGAAAACGCAGGACTTTGAACTCTCCTTGAACACGAGTGAACCAGCCGTCCCGATCGAAAAACCACAGCCTGTAGCCGCCCAACCAGAACCCGTCACGGAACCACCAGTCGTCCCACATTCCGAGCCTGCAGCCGAAATCGCACCGCCGCCGCAAAAGATGCCAGAATCACCGAGCGGGCATGCCGAACATAAAGTCATGTCATCGATATTGAAGGCCGAGATTCCCGAGTCCAAACCGCACGCTCCGCATCATACTGATCCGCCGGCCGAGTCTAAAAAAACTCAGGCCAGGGAGAACGATCCACCCTCCCTCACCAAGCATTCCATCTTTGAAATGCTCGACGAAGAAGAAAACGATGACGACGATAATGACGAATCCCCGGCAGCTGTTGCACCGATGGACAACGGCCCCCCGGCCAAACAAAACCCCGTCGCTTCGTCCACGGCTAAACTCGAGCCCGCTCTTGCCAGCGCCGGCAAATCCGACACTTCACTTCAAGCCACATTGAAACTTCATCAGGATGAAGTCGCCCGCTTCAAAGGCACCGACAAGACGATCGTCGAGGGTGAAGATCTCGATGTCCCCACATGGATGCGCCTCAAGCAAAAGCTGCGACGGTAACCTGTAAACGCGGAGGACTTGCCCGTTAACGTTTCATGAAAGTGATGACGGGATTTTTGCCCTGCCCTTTTGGGTTCTCCAGAACCAGTGCCAATTTGCAGATGTCCTAAATTCCGCCCAGCACGCCGGTGCTGTCTCCAACGTGCCCGGCATTGACTCCCATGCGCTGGAGCATGGCGAGGTAGAGGTTGGTCATGGGGGTTTCTTCGGGTAGAACAAGATGCTGGCCGGGATGAAGGGACCGGTTGCCTCCGCCGGCAAGAATCACCGGAAGGTGGTCGTGCGCGTGGCGATTACCATCGCTGAGGCCGCCGCCATAAACAATCATGGAGTGGTCGAGCAGGGTGCCGCCGTCCTCTTTTGTTTCCTTCATGCGCTTGAGGAAGAAAGCGAGCTGCTCAATGTAGAATTTGTCGATCTTGGCGATCTTGGCTAGCTTGTCCGGATTGTTCTGATGGTGGGAAAGGCTGTGGTGGGCGTCACTGACACCGATATCGGGGAAGCTGCGGTTGCTGCCGTCGTGGGCGAGCATGTAGGTGGCGATGCGGGTGGTGTCGGTCTGGAACGCGAGAAGGAGGAGATCGAACATGGCGCGGATGTGCTCCTGGGCACTTTTGGGGATGCCGGTGGGACGGTGGGTGCCTGGGGGTAGCTGCTTCTGCATTTTCTCGGTTTTCTCAATGCGCATCTCGATGTCGCGCACGGAAGCGAGGTATTCTTCGATTTTGCGGTTGTCGGCACCGGAGACCCGGCGCTGGAGGTTTTTGGCATCTTCCAGCACGAAGTCGAGGATGCTTTTTTCGTAACGCTTGCGCCGTGCCGTGGCGAGGTCGGGAGCATCACCCATGTCGCCGAAGAGTCGCTCGAAGACGAGACGTGGGTCTTGCTCCGGGGCCATGGGCATGGTTTCGCTTTTCCACGAGAGGTTGTATTGATAGGCGCAACTGTAACCGGAGTCGCAGCGACCCGTGGAGCGCTCGCCATCGGTGCTGAGTTCGAGGGAGGCGAGGCGGGTCTTGCTGCCGATTTGATCTGCGGCAAGTTGATCCACAGACTGTCCGAGGCGGATGTCGGATCCTGCGGTTTTCTTGGCGCGACAGCCTGTGAGGAAGGTGGCGGTCGCCCGAGCGTGATCCCCCGCCCCGTCGCCATTGGCGCGTCCAGCGGTGTGCGCGAGATTTGTGAGAACGGAGAAATCGCCCTTGAAAGGCTGGAGAGCGTTGAGGGTGCTGGAGAGAGTGTAATTTTTGCCCTCACCAGTTACGGCCCATTCATGGACGTTCACGCCGTTCGGGATGTAGAGAAAACCCATGCGCAAGGGTGAGGCGACAGGCATTGGGGCGGCAAAGGCTTTGAACCCCAGCGATTCCAAGACGGGCAGCGCGATCAAGGCACCGGCACCGCGCAAGAAGCTGCGGCGAGTGGTTGCAGAGGTGATTACGGACATGATGTGCGGCGAACGATCACAAAGAAAACGCCGCCTGACATGAAAACTTACGTCCCAGTTTTGATTTGTCGCGTATTTTCAACGTTCCAATAGGAATGCTGTTCGCCTTGATTTTAATTTGAAAAATGGCGACAACGCATTTCCTTTCTAACCGCAATAAACAAACTCTCATCATCAAGACCCCAACATGAAAATACGTTCCCTGTTCGCCACCACCTGCGCCATCGCTTTGTGCAACGCCGCCGTCCTTGCTGAGGACGCCGCTGAACTCGTGCTCAAGCCCGATGCCGCCAACCCCCTCATGTATGACAAGAAAACTCTCACCGCAAAGGCCGGCACAAAGGTGAAGATCACCCTCGACAACAAGAGTGCCATTCCGCAACCGCACAATCTTCTGATTCTCAAACCTGGCAGCAAAGAGAAGGTCATCGCTTTGGCCAATGCCATGCTCACGGATCCCAATGCCATGGCCAAGGACTACATTCCTGAGTCCACCGACATCATTGTCCACACCAAGCTCATCCAGCCCGGACAAAGCGGCGTGTTGGAATTCACCGTGCCTGACGAAGCGGGCGAATATCCTTACCTTTGCACCTTCCCCGGCCACTCCATTCTGATGAATGGCATTCTCACCGTCACCAAATAAGCATCGACCTGTTTGGGGCCGTCTCACGCCAAGACGGCCCTTTTTATTTCACCTCATTCCTCAACCGATCCCATGAAAATACTCGCTCTCACTCTCATCGCCTCGCTCGCCACAATTGCCACCCTGCGCGCTGAGGATACCAAGCTCACCGTAGGTGAATTCGATTTCCTCGTCACATCCCCATGGATTCAAGGACAAAACACCGGCATGATGACCAAGGCAGTCCTGCAATTTCCCGTCGAAGGCGGCACACCGCTCGACGCCAAGTTCTATGATTTCGGCGGTCCCAGCGGCGGCATTGACGCCAACATCCAGCGCTGGGTCGGCCAGTTCGAAGGAACTCCCGAAGTGAAAAAGGAAGAACTCGAATTAAAAGGCACCAAGGTCATTCTTCTCAGCGTCACCGGAACCTATATGGACGGCATGCCCGGCGGCGCAAAGACCTCCAAAGCCGACCACACACTATGTGGCGCCATCCTCGCGGGAGCAAAATCGAACGTCTTCATCAAGTTCACCGGCCCCAAGGAAATCGTGACCAAGGCGCAGGAAGCTTTTAAAAAACTCGCGACCAGCCCTTTCGCAAAATAATCAGGATTTTCCTGCAAGATGCACCCATGTCCCTCGTTTCAGCGCCTGCATGGGTATCATCCCAAAATTAAACAAACCAAAAACTATATGAAAACCAAACTCGCAGTTCTTCTGTCCCTCGTCCTCATTTGTTCCGCTGGTAGCCTTCAGGCTAAGAAAGCCAAAGGTTCGAAACTCGACACCGATGGCGACGGCAAAGTCAGCCTGGCCGAATTTGTAGTAGGCAAAAAAGACAAGGCCAAAGCGGAAAAAGCGTTCACCAAACTGGACAAAAATTCCGACGGCTTCCTCTCCAAGGAAGAACTCGCAGGTGCGAAGAAGAAGAAAAAGTAATCTTCGTCCCACAATACTTCGATATTTCCAAAGCATCCCCGAAGTTCGGGGATGCTTTTTTTATTGGCAGCAGCTCCCAAGGAAAGTCCAGGATATGTCGATGCAGGACACTACAGCTTGCACTACCGAAGTTCTGTAGGGAACCCAAATGGGCAGTTCCCTAGATTCGTAAATATACCATTTCGTCTTTTAACTTACTTATATTTATTATATTTATATATAATAATGATAACTTAATATTTTAGTATCTTATCTTAATTATATCTCTTATAAAGTTTATTTGATATGTTCCATAATTTTGATATATTGGGTTGCTCTGGAAATATAGATTCCGCTTTTGCGACCCATGCCTGCTCCTCAAACCACGCTCATGCCTAGACGAGTTGACGCTGCCACCCGTGCGCAGACGCAACCGTCGAGCGTGTTGGTTAAAGCATTTAAATTTTTATCACATGGATCAATAAAATCCATGTTGTCGGGCTTCCTGACAGTGGCAGGACTGACCCTGCTGGCCAAGAGCATGTCGTTCCTGAAGGATGCAGCCGTGGCCGGGCGATTTGGAACTTCGGAATCTCTTGATGCATTTCTGCTCGCCTTTTCGCTGCTTTCGACGCTGGCCTCCATGTTGGGCGTCGGCATGCCGGAAGCGTTTCTTCCGGCATTTGCCGGGGTGGCCCACGACAGGAGTCTGCTGCATGCCCATCGGCTCGGGGTGCAGATGGCCTTCTTCAACGGTTCATGTCTCTTCGCACTGGGGGTCATTATGTATTCCGCCGCTCCGGGCATCATCGGATTCGCGGCAGGCGGGTTTGATCAAGAAAACAAAGCGCTGGCAGTGCATGCCCTGCGCGGACTGCTGCCGTTTTTCCTGTGCTTTGGAATGACCTTTCATCTTGGCTCATGGTTGCGCGCGCAAAAGAAGTTCGCGGTCGCTTCCATCTCACCGGTGCTGCTGCCACTCATCATCATCATTTGCCTTTTGGCAGCAGGAAAACAGGTGTCACTTGCAACATTGGTGCTGGGCACAAACTTGGGGGCGATCATCAGCCTGGGCTGCCTCGTAGTCGCCCTTTTTGTGCGACTGCCGCGCAATGCGGCCTGGTTCAATTCCTGCCTCAATGAATGGGAGCCCGCCAGCATGGTCGTCTTGAAAAACTCCCTGCCTTATCTGCTGGCCGGCACCATCATGGGCAGTTCCGTCGTGGTGGATCAAACGATGGCGGCGTGGCTGGAACCGGGCAGCGTGGCCGTGCTGACTTACTCCGACAAAATCTGCGGCATCATCCTTGCTCTCACAGCCACAGCTTCCAGCGATGCGATTTTCCCATTCTTTGCCGAAACGGTCGCGCGGCGCCAGTGGCCTGAAGTCCGCCGTCAGTTGCTTCAGGTGACGGGCGTCATGCTCGCCATTGCCCTGCCCCTCATGGCGGTGCTCTGCATCTTTGCGCCACAGATTGTCGGCCTGCTTTTCCAGCGCGGCGAGTTTGGGGCTGGTGACACGGCGCGTGTGGCGGTGGTTCTGAGATTCGCCGTCTTGCAAGTGCCCTTTTACATCATGGGCATCCTTGCCTCACGGATCGCAGTTTCACTTCAGGCCACCAAGTTCATGCTGTTTGCATCCATCATTTCGATGATCCTCAATGTGGCCTGCAACGCATGGTTCATGCGCTACCTCGGCGTGGCGGGCATCGCGTTGTCCACGGCCATGGTTCATCTGTTCTCAGCCGCCACTTTTTATATCTACATCTTCAGGGCCATAGACCGGCGCACAAAAACACAAATGGAGGCCGCACCATGACCAGCATCATGCCGCCATCTCATCAGACGCGCTGGACGCTGCGTGACCTGGGACTTCTCGCCGCGCTAACGACGCTGCTTACCCTGCTCATGAGCGGTTATCTCAATTGGGCCAACGACAACGGCGTGCTGCCGGTCAAGCCCCGCGACCTGACCGTTGCCTGTTGCGGAGCCGCGATTTTCTTCATCGCATCCAACCGCACTTCATGGTGTCTCCCGGCACTGGCAATGCTAAGCCTGCCTGTGCTCCGATTCATGGACGCCGGGCTATTGGAAAGATTCACCCAGACGATGTGGGGCGATCATCCCACCTACGTCATGCAGCTCGCCGCGAACGCATTCGTCGCTGCAGTGATTGCCGCGAGTCTGGCCACACCCAAGGGCATGCAAATCGCGGTCATCATTTCCGTGGTGACTATCCTTCTCTGCACTGCCTCCAATCTTTACGAGTGGCTCGGCATGGCCACCTATACGCGCATCCCCGGCCGTGTTTCCGGCTGGCTGGTGGATCCGAACGCCTCACCGATCGTCATCTGTCTCTTGCTCGGAATCGTGCTGACGCACAGCCTGCGGTTCTGGTGGAATATGCTTCTGCTGGGCATCTCGGCGGTCGGGGTCTCCCTTCCACTCAGCCGCAGCGGCGCGATCATATTCTGGATCATGACGATCTGCTATGTGGTGGTAAATTTCCGCGCCCACAAGACCGGATTGATCGCGATCATCTCCGTGGCGATTCCGGTCGGCGGCATCGGATTGGCCGTGCTGAGCGAGTCCGCCGAACGCCGCGGCACCGTGCGCGATGAGAACGCCCAGAGCCGCGTTCAAGCGCTTTATGAACTCGACTTTGAAAAACTCTGGTCGGGCGAGCGCGCGAAAGATTTGCGCGATGGCTGGGAGGCAGCCATGGAAAAACCTGTGTTTGGCCACGGCACCGGCGCGGGCAACACCAAGTGGCAGCCGCACAACCAATTCGTCGCGATCTGGGACGACCTTGGCATTTGCGGTGTGCTTTTGTATGCGGGTCTGCTGATCCACCTCAGCGTCATATGCGCCAAGGCGGGAGGCCGTGGCTTCGCCTGCCTGATTCCACTCTGGGGATACATTCCCTTCAGCCAGGTCTTGATGGAAACCAGCGCCTACTGGTATTGCGCAACAGTCTGCGCGTGTGCCGTAAGTTCCCGCCGCATCAGCATTACCTGGACAGCCGCGCGACGGAACGCGGCAGAAACCTCAACCTCCGGAGCCTATGCATAAGATTGCCCAAGTCGCCTTCAGCGGACCGAGCGGTGCCGCCGACCTTTGCGCCGCGCTCTCCATCGCCGGGCAACGGGCGGGCGTGCAGCAATCGCTCGCGTTCTGGGGAACGGAGACTGCGCCGCCCGACCGAATTGCGCGTTGCGAATCCGCAGGCATCACTGTTTCAAAATTGCCCAAGTCGCGCGGCTTCGACGCCGCAGGCCAGCGCGCGATTCAGCTATGGGCCGTGCAGAATAAAAGCGCGGACGCGATCGTGCTGCATTATCCCGCCGCCCTGATTCCCGTGTGGCGCTCCCTCCGTGGTGGCCGCAGGCCGAAAATCGTGATGATGGAGCATCATCCCAACGCCTTGAAACGCCTCCA
>JAYVZW010000430.1:0-3540 GCA_043783015.1 Verrucomicrobiota bacterium | reverse complement strand
GCCTTCTCGATCCGCCGGGGGCGGAATGAACTTAATCGCATAGCGCAGTGTGTGGGCTGGTTTCACGCGCCGCCGCACTGGCTCCATGCAGTCCCGCCCCTCACCACGAAGCTCAGTTTCCCCGCGCAAAAACGGCGTTGCCAAGGCTCGCCCGTTCACCTGCCGCCGCTTGTCCCGCACGCCGCCGCCTCGGTTCTCAACTTGGCAACGAGGGTGAAAATGATAATGTTGAGTTCCATGCTCGTGCCTCGCTGCTTCCCACTTAAAGCCCAATGAGCATGGATGTGAGCAAAAGTCTCGATTCGTGTTTGGGTCTTGATTGGGATGACACCGCTTCTGCTTTTCCTGAAGCCTTTGCTGTTCTGGCCTCCCGCTTTCAGGAATGCGTTGTCATCACACTGAATGATGACATTACGGCAACGCTCGCTTGTGAACTTTTGAAGATTCCAACGGTCAAAATTGAAGTGTGCCCCTATTCGCGGCAGGATTTTTCGGCTTGGAAAATCGAGATGTGCAGAAAGCACGAAGTTTCGCTCATGATCGACGACGATAGGGACATAATTCAGGCGTGTGAAGCGGCAGGCATACCAGCGCTGTGGAGCGGAGTTCCGACATGGCGTTAGCCGGGTTCACACCCCGCCGCACTGGCTCCATGCAGTCCCGCTTCTCATCACGGAGCTTTGCTTCCCCGCGCAAAAACTGCATTGCCAAGTCCTCAACTTGGCAACGAGGGGAAATGCCGTGAGTAGACTGGCACAAATGCGTTCGATCCTGACGTCCAGCGGGGAAAAGTTCCGCGGAAACAAGTGGCGGGGGTAGAGGATGACAAGAACCGTTATCGCATGAACAATCATTACTATTGGATTCACAGATCCCGAGACGGATTTCGCAAAGAGATCGCGGTGCTCCGCGAGGTAGTTGTGGGACGCCTTCTACCGACCTTCGCTCTGATTGATCAGGAGTCCGAAGCGAAAGTGGAAGCAGCGTGGGAGCGACTCAATGCAACCGCTGATGACAAGTCCGATGAAGCCGATGCGGCAGAGGCCGCAGAACAAGCTGGCGTCGCCCATTACCTCGCGTTGGTGGACGCCAAACAGGGACTTCTCAATCTCTTCGCCGTTGCATTGCACCATCTAGTCGAGCAGCAGCAAATCACGGTGCTTAGGCAAGAGCTGGTTCTACGCGACGAAACCGTGAGTCTTGCAATGCTGAGTGTCACGGAGTTTGTGAAGCGACTGGCGGCGGCGGGTATCAAGGTCGCGGAGTCAACCAGTTGGCTGGAAATCGAAGAACTGCGAAACGTCGCAAATGCAGCCAAACACGCCGAAGGGCGCTCCGCCCAATGGCTTTGGAGCAATCGCCCCGAAATCTTCACGGCATCTTCTCTCAGAGGCGATGCACCACTGTTCCAAGGCCCGAGTCGATGGCTGTTCCAGCCGATGACGGGCCAAGACCTCTACGTGACCACAGACGATCTGGAGAGATACTTCCGTGCTGCCAACAAGTTCTGGCAGGAATTTGAAGACGCATTGGCCTCGAAAGCGCAACCGGACAGAATCTAGCATTTCACTACATTGGAACCGAACCACGAACGCTCGATCATTCCACGCCCTGATTTTCAGATTGAAAAACTCGTCGATGGGAAAGGTCGTATCGTTACGTCAATGGTTGACGAGACGCTTGCGGTCGTCCGGCAACAGTTAGCCACCGAAGCGAGAAAGTTCAGAATCGGCCAATACGGATGGTGTGAGCCGGATTACCGGCAGATTATTATTTGGGCAAAGGCTTTGAGTCTTGAACCGGAGGAAGTGATTCATAGATTGCTTGAAGGAAAGATGAAGGGCATCGGTAAATGGGGTGACGCAGAATGGAACGAATGGGCCAAAACGGTATTTGCGGATGGGAAGCTGCTTAGGTTGAACTGGAACTTCGACTTGTTACCGATTCAGAGCTTTGAGTGGGTCGATGGCTTGGCGATTACGCACTTGGCATTTTCATCTTCTCTCTCCTCTAGGCGGGTTCCAATGCTATCGCTTCGCCTTCCGTCATTGACCCATTTATTATGCAACCGGCTTGGCCTTCGGGAACTCGACCTTTCAAGCATGCCGAAACTGAAATGTCTCAATCTTGGCTGGGAGCATCTTACCACGCTTGATATATCCAGTGTGCCGCAACTGAAATATCTGAATTGCGGCAAAACCCAAATCACCAAACTTGATCTTTCTAATGTGCCGATTCTCATGTGGCTGGGGTTGGAGGCGAATCACCTCACCGAACTTGACCTTTCCAACGTGCCGATGCTGAAAGCTCTCCATTGTGTCCAAAATCTACTTACGGAACTTGATCTTTCAAAGGTGCCGATGCTGACGGAGCTTTTTTGCTTCGGGAACAACCTCGTCGAGTTGGATATTCGGTTTTTGGAGCATTTGAAAAACCTGGGTTATGACAAGGGAAAAACCCGCTTAATCCAACGTCCTGACCAGCATTTCGAATAGTGAACAAAACGCATTGGATACTCCTCGACACGGAAACGACGGGCTTTGCCGCTCCGGTTTTCGTTGTCGAAGTAGCGGCGCAGAAGATGCGCGGATGGGAACCTGACGGGGAGCCTTTCCGCAAGCTGCTGAATCAAAACTGTGACATCCCACAGGAAGCTGCGCGCGTGCATGGCTACACCCGTGAGATTCTGGAGCGCGACGGGGAACCGGCAGCCGAGGTTTATGAAGCCCTCCGGGAGTATGCCGGCGGCTGCCCGCTGGTGGCCTACAATGCGGAATACGATCTGGACCGGGTGCTCCGGCCGGAATGGACCCGGCTGGGGATCGCACCCATCGGCCGCGCCGGGTTTTGCGCGTTGCGTCTGGCCCAGCGTCTCCTCGATCCGGTGCCGGCCGGGAACTGCAAGCTGCAAACCCTGCGCCAGTATTACCGGCTGCCCGAACGCGGGGCGCACACCGCATTGGGAGACGTGGTGACGGTCGCTGACCTAATGCAGCAGGTGCTTCGCCCCATCGCGGAGCAGCGCGGGCTGGATACATGGGAGGCGATCACCGCCTATGCCGCCGAGGAGTGGTATCCGTCGCGCATCGCGTTTGGCAAGCACAAGGGACAATCCATCTGGGATGCCCGCCAAAACAAAGAGCTAATGGGATGGATCAAATCGCTTGCGCGTTCCACCAATGCGCGCAATGCGAAGATGGGACGCTGGTATTTGCGACAACTGGAAGCAACGGAACCGGAAGCGATTTGGGTTACGAGCGAACTCGTTCAAACCGGCGATGAAGCTGGCATCTTTTCGCGAGAGTCAGCCGTTGTTGTTTATGAGCACCCGGAGTTGAAGAAACTGCGGGCGTTGGTGGACGCGGCTCGCAATCGCCTTGCGGAATTGGAAGCGAGTTTCACGGTCGAAAAGGCAAAGGTGGATGTCTTGCAGGCAGGACTGTTTGGGCTTGCCCCGGTTTGGTGGACACCTTGAGTGGTGGAGGAGAAGAAGAACCGACAATGAACCCGAACACCATCGAGACCAAAGGCACCGTGAGA
>JAYVZW010000429.1:0-10668 GCA_043783015.1 Verrucomicrobiota bacterium | reverse complement strand
GGAATGGGCTACCATCTTGATGCAATTATGGAATTCACCAACGCAATCACTATGGCTCCATACGGACGGAAGTCGATGCTTCTCTATGGACGCGCCCTTTCGCGCCACGCGACGGATGATCTCAAGATGGCAATAACGGACTTAAAACTTGCAATGATAAGCAACACACAGGGAGCAGATGCGACGAATTCACGTTCACTCGCAAACATTCTAGAGTCTGAAATGAAGCGATTTACACATGATCTCGAGCATGAGGCAAACTACAGGGATCATGTATGGCCTGCGAACTTTGCGCGGCGACACAAAAACACCGAGGGCGAGCCGCATGAGTCGAACAAGCAGGATTGAATGAATGCCCATGACAGCATCCAAGGTTTAAGCGGGAGCGGTTGCAAATATGGGGGCATTAGGAGACGCGCAGATGACACAGCCAAATAATTCAGAAACAGAATTCTACATCTATTACAGCGGAGGGCAGCATGGCCCTTTTGCCTTTGTCCAAGTGAGAGAGATGTGGGAGGCAGCCGCAATACCTAGCGAATCGCTCTGTTGGTCTGAGGGCTGGGTGGACTGGAGACCGCTTTTAGACGTAATGATTGAAAGCAAAATCAATGAAGTGATCAAGAGCGTTCGTGAAGAAGAAAAAAACGTAAGGAAACGGATCGTCGAGGAGCTTGAACGGAAGATTCGGGGTGAAGGGTTATCTTGATTGCTTTGGTTGTCACAAGTGCCAAGCACCGCGCGTGGTGTATTCAAAAAAAGGTTGCCGAGAATCGGGCGGACGATGCGTAGGGAGTGAGCAAGACGGATGACAAAATGTAATGTATTCAAGAAATCATTTGATTATTTGAATACAGTGTGAGAGAATCGGGAATTATGAAACCGAACACTCCACCCGTCCCCGTTGCCATCCTCGTTCGCGTCTCCACTTCCAAGCAGGAGACTTCCCGCCAAGTCCACGAACTGCAAACCCTCGCCAAGTCGAAGGGCTGGCAGGTTGTCGAGACTTGCGAGGAAACCGTGAGCGGGAGCGCGAACATCGAAGACCGTCCCGCCTTGCAACGTGTGCTTGAACTCGCGGCGACGGGCAAGATCAAGAAAGTCCTGGTGCATGAAGTCTCGCGAGTGGCGCGCCGTCCTTCCGTGGCAATGGCCTTTGTGGAGATGCTGGAAGCGCATTGCGTTTCCCTTTACTGGCACGCGCAGAGCATTGAAACCTTGCTCCCGAACTGCAAACGCAATCCCGCTGCCGCGATCATGCTGGCCTTGCTGTCAGAGATGGCGCGGGCGGAAAAGGACACGCTGCGCGAGCGCATCAAGAGCGGCTTGGACGAAGCAAGGCGCAAGGGCGTGAAGCTGGGCAGGCCGGAAGGTAGCACGCTGGAAACGGCGGAATTGCTCAAGAAGCACGCGGACGTTGTGCGTTTGCTCAAGAGCGGGCAGAGCGTGAGGAACGCGGCCAAGATCACAGGCAAGGGCAACAGCACGGTGCAGCGCGTGAAGGCGGTAATCTGACAATAACCCTTTGCGATTGCAATTTCCTACTGTGGAAGGCAACATCCAGCGGATGTGATGACTTTGCATGTCGTTCAGCCTCGCGAAAATGTTAGAAATCCGACAAAATGCACTCCTCATTTGATCAACAATCAATATTGGCGGCCAAGCTACCCAAGATCACCGATGAAGAAGGCTGCAAGGTTTTTGACTCGGTAATGAAGCAAGCCATCGATTTGGCTTCTGCCCAAACGATTTATCAGGAAGCCAATAAGAAGCGATTAGGGAGCACTGAGGATCAGCATAAAGCGGCCTACTTATATCTCGCCCTTGCGTTTCGCTTAAATGAGACGCCAGAGATTTTAGGCAAATCCTCTCCAGAGAAGATGTTTCATTTCGCTGCTCACGCTTTTCGTGGGATTGGACAGCTCAACAGGTCGGCAGATGCATACTGGCGAGCAGGTGTGATAACCAAAGAGAAAGCAAGCCCGGACGAATTTGGAATCCGGTCTTTGGCGCGCGCGAAATCCTGTTTCGATGAAATTGGCGAGACCGACAAGTCTGACGAAATGCATTTCCTTGAATGGGAGGCTAGGCGTCTGAGATCGAAGCGACCCAGCATCTTCCTATTCGTCTGGAAGCTCACAAGTCGCTATGGCACGAGCGTCACAGCGTGGCTCTGGTCGATGCTCGTATTTGTCTCGGCATTCGCATTAGCGTATGAGATGCTGCATTGTTGCAAAAAGTTGCAAGAAACCACGCAGTGGACTCATCTTGTGACGGCGTTATATTTTACGATTGTCACCACGGCAACAGTTGGGTATGGTGAGATTGTGCCGTGTCACTGGGCTTCTCAAATTGTAGTGGCACTGAATATTTTGATTGCATATGTTTTACTCGCAACAGGAGCGACTATCTTAGGCCGCAAAGTGCTTGGTCGCTAAAAAGCTCCCTTTCATCCAATGCTCATAAATTGCGCGCCGCGCGCCCGTTGCGCTTGCACTCTCCGTCACTGGTTGCGAAATGAATGCGGCGCTAGGCTAGACCACCGGGGAGGGGGTCGAGGGCTTCCCCATGCAGCGTGAGTGCTATTCAGATTCCGATAGCAGAAATTTTTTGCATTTGGCGGACCCCTCGGCGTGTATAGCGCAAGAAAACACCCCGCCACTAACTCAATGCAAACCTACCACAATACGGCTCTGGTTTTTGGCAGCTTGAAGGATGCACTTCTCCATTATGAGTATGTCGTTCCCATGAACTTCACAGGCCAATTCATGGGGCTACGCCCAAACGCCACAGGCTCAATTGAGAAATTCAAAGACCCAGGAATTGATGACTATCATGAGCTGGGTGACAACTTCGGTGAGCCGGACCAACTACTGAAACTTTATCCACCAAACTTGGCAGCACATCCCCATTTCCGTGATGCCGTAAACATGTTTGATGGGTTTCTCTTCTCATACATGGTCAAAACCAATTCAGGAGAAGAGGTGTTCGATAGCTATATTAAAAAGCTTTCACAGATCGTAGGATCAAATGCACCTGCTGACAGTGATCGGCTTTGCCCCACTTCCGAAGGGCTTCAACGATTATTCGAAAAGCTCGTAGTAGATTTCAAGTTGAGCGATATGCCGGTTGACTGTTCGGGCTTTTCGTTGACGGGTTCGGCAGAAATTCCACACACAAACGCTCTCACTGCCCACGAAATCCCTATGCTCAATACGGAGAAAATTGGGTTTTCGACGATCATGGAGTTCCGCAAAGATAGTGAGACCATGAAGAAAATGAGAAATTTTCGACTGTTTGCATACCAACAATACGGTGATAAAGACAAGGCCTTCGTAGAAGACGATATTCAAAAACGGTATGAAGATTACATGGAAGCGGTGCGTGTTAGCGGTTTTGAAACGACTACAAAGATGCTCACGTCTTTAATATCGTCCAAACTACTGATGAGTTCTCTTGCCACTTCTGCTGCGTCACTGCTCTTAGGAAATACTCAGCTTGCGATTGGAGCCTTTTGCTCAGGTGCAATTCTTGAAATCGGAAAGCTTTCTCTACAATTCGCCCAGCAGAAGCAAGCAATCGCTACGATTTGCCGTGATAACCCAATATCCTACATCGCAGAAGCAAGGGACAAGCTTAAGGGTCAGCATGAACGGAAACGGGTTCTAACTAGGCACGCTCCAACACAGGTCGAACAAGACGTCCCTCCTCCTACTAACGCCTGACCCGACACCAGTTCCAGCCGTCATGATACCACATCAACCCGCAGTCGAAGCCTCGCCTCCAGTCAGGCGTAGGAGGACTCGACGTTAGCCGCTTTCGCACATCAACTATGAACCCACTCGAAGAACTAAAATTGAAGCGCTTCCAATATCTCAAAGCTCTTTATGAGGAGACCGGCGGCAGTAGTAGTGCCTACGTCGAGACGCCATACGTGCTTGGAGAGTCTTTGGGCTTTCCCGCCCACGAGACGATGCGCATTGACGAGTATCTGCGCGGCGAGGGCCTAGTGGAGCGACTTGGACTCGCGGGCGAGACAACAATTACTCACCAAGGCGTTGTCGAGATTGAGGCCGCTCTCTCGCAGCCACAGAAGCCGACCGACCACTTTCCACCTGTCGTCAACATTCTGAACGTTCAGCAGATGTATGGCTCGCAGATTCAGCAAGGCACATCACACAGTTCACAGAGCCAGACGCTTCAGGCTGGCGACCTGAAAGCCATTCGAGAGTTTATCGGTCAGTTGAAGCAGCAGTTATCCACTATCGGTTTGTCAGGCGATGCGCTTCAGGAGGCCACATCGGACATTGCTACGGTTGAGGCTCAGCTTGCATCCACCAAGCCCAAACCCGGAATTCTCCGAGAATCTCTTACGAGCATCCGCACGATCCTCGAAGGCGCCGCCAGCAACGTTGTGGCCTCTGGCTTGGCCAGCCAGATTACAACATTACTGGCATGCTTCACCCAATGAACCAAGCGAGCTAACCCCTATGATGGGTGTCAAGCGTGCAGGGCCCAAGGAGGCATGAGGCGCGGCGTGAAGAGCGGATGGACGACGAACGCACATTGCCGGAAAAAATAAGAAGCCCGAGCATCGCGGAGTGGATGAGGCTATACGAGAGTATTCGGGGCTACCAGTGACACTGGCCCAGGCTGGCAAAAGGCTATCACACCACCAACAGGAAAAAGAGAGGCGGACGTTGAAGGCTATCGCCCTATGATGCCAAAAAGGAACGTGGCAAGGATGCGCGGAGCCGCTGCGGAATAGGTTTTGCGGCTGGGAAAATAACCGCATCGAAGGGCGAGAAACATTGGCGACATTGGCGTTGCAATTCAGAATACAATTCTGAATTTGTTAAAAACTAAAGTCAAAATTCCATCGTAAGTCGCTGTAAATGAGCCTCTTGTGAGGTATGGCGGAGAGGGTGGGATTCGAACCCACGGTTCCTTTCGGAACGCCAGTTTTCAAGACTGGAGCCATAAACCACTCGACCACCTCTCCTGATTGTCGCCCTGGGTTTGCAGCGGGAAGATAACGAAGAGTGCCCGGCTGAAAAGGGAAAATCGTGCTTGATTTTTTCTTGGAGGCGAGTTCTGTGCCGACCCCTTTTCAAAACCAACGCATATCCCCCACCATGGTCGTTCTCAGACTCCGCCGCGAAGGCACCAAAAACCGCCCGTTTTACCGCATCGTTGCCGCCGACCAGCGCTTCCCGCGTGATGGGCGTTTCCTTGAAATTCTCGGCACCTACGATCCTTTACTCAAGGGCGACAATTACAAAGTGAATCTCGCAGCGGCCCAGAAATGGATTTCCGTGGGCGCCCAGCCATCCGAGACCGTGGCCAGTATTCTGAAAAAAGCCACCAAGGCGGCGGCTGAACCTGCCAAGGCGTAAATTTTCCCGGCGGGAATCCGCCGCGTGTTGCAAAGGGGTCAGGCCGCAGTTGCGTGCTTGGAACATGGCTTTGATCATTTAATTATATGGATGCCCCTGAAGCCCTTCGCGAATTCCTGATGTATGTGGTGGCGAACTTGATCGACCACCCCGAGCAGGCCAGCATCGCCGTGGGATCCACGAGCAGTGGCGCGATCTCATTTCGCGTCCAGCTCGCGCCGGACGATGTGAAGCGCGTGGTGGGAAAAAACGGTTTTACCATCAGCGCCATCCGTTCGCTGCTGAACGTCGCGGCCCACAAACACGGCGTGCGGATTTCTCTGCGCGTGGATGGCGTGCTTGAGGAGGACATCGCCTCCGCCCCCCATGCCAGCGAGACCGGGCCGGGTGAAAGCCCGGTGAGGTAATTTCCGTTCAGTCTTTTTGCAGCGTGCCGTTCTGGATGCGGCGCACGATTTCTGCGCAGCCGTCCTCGAGCAAGTCGAGAACGAGTTCAAATCCATCCGCGCCGCCGTGATATGGATCGGGGACTTCGGTTTCTTTGTGCTCTGTGCATAACTCACAGAAGAGCTTGATCTTCATGCCGGATTTTTTATGGCGGTCAAGCATTTTCACGTTGCTCAGATTGTCGCGATCCATCACGAGGATGAGGTCAAATTTTACCAGGTCAGCAGCATTCACCTGCCGTCCGCGATGCTCCAGTTTAAGGCCGCGCTGTTCTGCCGCCAGTATCATGCGCGGGTCGGGCAGCCTGCCAATGTGGAAGTCAATCGTGCCAGCGGAGTCCACCGTCACTTCCTCGTCCAGGCGCGCGTTCACCAGCAAATGTCGCAGCACTCCCTCGGCTGCCGGAGAGCGGCAGATGTTGCCCATGCATACGAACAAAATTTTCAAGGCGCTAACTACAAAGTTCAGGGTTCTTTCCTCTGAGTTCGTCCAGTGAGGCTTCCAGCGAAGCCAGATCGGAGATCAGTTGCACATCGGGGATGCGCAGTGCCTGATGGTAGCCGAATGCGGCGCGACCGCCGATGAGAAGCGCGACGTGGGACGGAAGCATCTTGCGCAGCTTGGTCAGTTCGCCGGGGATGTTGGCGTCATCACCGGGATAGACAATGCTGAGCGCCACGGCGCGCGCGTCGCGGGTTTTTGCACAGGCGGCGATTTCTTCCGCAGGCAGCGAGGGGCCGAGATAGGTGGCGCGCCAGCCGACATCACGCGCGGCGGCAGCGACCAGCAAGGCGCCGACCTCGTGGGTTTGCGCTGCGGGCGTGCAGACGATGATCTCCGGTGCGTTGGGGACGATGGAATAATTTCGCGCACCGAGTGAGAGAAAGTCCCGCACCACGGCCGTGGCCAGATGTTCGTGAGCAACGCGCATTTCACCTTTGCGCCAGGCCTCGCCAACTTCATGCACGAAGGGCGCGACTACACGCAGCAGGGTCACGCGGTGGCCGTAGCGAATGCGGGCGTTCTCCAGCAGGTCGGTGAGCACTTGCTGCTCGATGCGGCGCACCGCCTCCAGGCAGCACGCGAGGCATTGCTCCGGGGTGGTGTGCAGCAGCGGGCTGCTGGATTCTCCTCCCGGCACAGGCGGCTGCGGATGTTCTTTTTTGTAGAGCAGATACAATTCCTCAAAGGTGAGGCAGGCGATGTTGCTGATGCGGTGGCCACAGTTGGTCAGGGACTTGAGCAAGCGCAGGCGCTCAATTTCCTCGTCGGAATAAAGACGGCGGTTGGTGGCCGTGCGCTTGCAGCAGATCAGGCCGTAACGCCGCTCCCACACCCGGATCGCATGTGAGGTGAGGCCGGTGCGGTGGCAGACGACTTTGATGGGATGACGCAGTTCCTGGGAGAGAGAAGACACAGTTTTAAGTTTCAGTTTTCAGTATTCCAGTCAACAATACGTCAATGCTACACCCGGCAGATGACAGGTAAGCCTCAGATTGGAAAACAGAAACTTGATTCATGCTGAACTACGTCTGGTCCTTCCTCCTGCTGACGGGCCTGATCGTCGCCGCATTGTTCGGCAGGCTGGGCGGGGAAAGCGGTGTGGTGGAGGGCATCTTCACCATCTGCAAAGATGCCGTGATGAAGCAGGCATTGCCTCTCGCGGGTGTGATCATGCTCTGGCTCGGCGTGCTCCGCATCATGGAGAAGGCGGGATTGCTCAACGTGCTGGCGCGAGCGCTGGCACCGTTGATGCGGCGCTTGTTTCCCGGGGTGCCTGCGGAACATCCTGCGATGGGCGCGATGATCATGAACATCGCCGCGAACATGCTCGGCCTCGGCAATGCCGCGACGCCGCTGGGCTTGAATGCCATGGAGCATCTTCAGCAGCTCAATCCGCAGAAGCAAAGCGCGAGCAATGCCATGTGCATGTTTCTCGCATTGAACACGGCGGGCTTGATGCTCATCCCGATGACGGCAATCAATTTCCTCAGCGCGGGCGGCGTGAAGAATCCCTATCAAATCATCGCGCCAACTTTGTGCTCCACACTTTGCGCCTCGGTATTTGCCGTCATTGCGGTCAAGTTGCTGGAGCGGTTGCCGATGTTCCGCCAGCTCCCTGATGATGCCGCCATCAGTGACACTGATGGAACCAGGGAGCCTTCTGCGGCACCGGCATTCCGCGCCACGACATTTCGGCGCGTGGTGATCGGCATCGCGGCTGTTGCGTTTGCGGTGGGCGGCTGGTTCGAGGTTTTCCCGAAGCAACGCGAATCATTCCTGGCAAAAACGGGACTGCAGTCCGTGATCGATGGTGCGGCAAAAAGAAAATCTGACACCGAGAGGCAGGCGGCGGACGCGCGCGCCGCGAAGACCTCCTCAACTGAAATTGATGAAAACGCCGCACCCGGCTGGCAGTTGGTAATGCGGAGATGCTCCACGCTGGCCATTCCTTTGGTGCTGGTGATCACGGTGCTGTTTGCGCTTTCAAAAGGCGTGCCGGTTTATGAGGAGGCTGTCGAGGGTGCGAAGGAAGGTTTTGCGGTGGTGACGCGCATCATGCCGTTTCTCGTCGTCATGCTCACGGCGCTCACGGTTTTTCGAGAGAGCGGCGCGATGCTGTTGTTCGCGCAATTGCTGGATCCGGTGCTGCGCTTGATTCATCTGCCCGCTGAATTGCTGCCGCTGGCCATCATGCGCCCTCTGAGCGGATCAGGTTCACAGGGGATTCTCAACGAGATCATCCTCAACCCGGCATCGACCGGCTTTCTGAAATACACCGCCGCAGTGATGTATGGCTCCACGGAGACGACGTTCTATGTGCTGGCAGTTTATTTTGGAAGCGTGGGCATCCGGAGAATCCGTCACGCGCTGGCCGTCGGCATCATCGCGGATGTGGTGGGCATGACTAGCGCGATCACATTGGGCCGGCTGCTTTTTGCCGGAGGCTGACAGAGCAATGCTTACTTGTTTTCCGCGCCCTTGATTTTGGTCAGCACCAACTGCCGCACCCAGATGAAAGACTTGGCGGGATCGGAACATTGCAAAACAAAATGCTCTTTGGTGAGTTCCTGATCGATGGTGATGATGCCGATCCGGGTAAAACGGAATTCATCGATGCCGCTGGTAATGTCTTCTGATGTGAGCTTGCGCTGAACACTGGCCCCTCCGATTTTTGCGGTAATGACCACACCTTCGGATGTGTCCGGGCAGGTATATTGCATGGCGACGCGATATTTGCCGGGAGTAATTTTTTCCACCATCCATTCCGCCGCTCCTATCGGCAACGCCTTGCCGGAGGGTTTTACCTTCAGGGTGCTGCGATCCGGACTGCTTCTGGTTTCATTTCCCGTGGAAAGGACGATGGCAGCATCCATTTTCTTGTCCGGCGTTTCTTCCGCAAAATGCTCCGCAGCGGGCGCACTCAGCGAATCATAGGGGAGAAGGCCGGAAGTGGACGCGAGTTTATTGACCTTGTCGATTTCAGCCTGGACGAGCGCGGCATCCATGCTGCGATTTCGCCCGCTCAGCGATTGCTTGAGCTTGCTAAGTTCGCGCAGGTAATCCTGAATAACCGGCGCGTGGTATTTGCGCAAGTTAGTGAGGTAGGTGCTGTCGATCTGATCAAGACTGGTCGCCGGAGTTGACGAAGTCTGCGCGGATAGCGTTGTGAAAACGGAGAGCATCCCCAGCATCATTGGCCGGATGAGTAAAGCGGATGGACGCAGGCGCATAATGCTGAACGGGTTGGTCAAGGTTTGGTCGTCGCGGGCAGGAATGACCATGCCCCTGGGGGAATGGCCTTGGCCTTGGCGGCGGTTTCGCGCTCTTTAAGCGAGGCGCGCAGAGTTTCCTCCATGCTTTTTCGTTCAGAGGATTTTTCCTTCGGAGAAGAAATTGCGGCCAGTCCATTGTCCACAAGGATGCCGGAAAAATCGCCAACCTCTCCGGGCTGCACGATGGCAAGAACGGCACCGTTCTTGTCCCTCATCCAGCGCGTCAGCAGTCGCAGCGGCCTGTTTTTTAAGTAGGCATCGGTAAATTCCTGTGCCTGCCGGCCCAGCGCAACGGAGTCATCCATGGTGATGCCAAAGTAACTGGCATGACGTTTGTGACTTTCTTCATCTTCCGCGCGGGGGGAGGGACAGGAGACGGACAGGATACGGACGGAGACGATCTGATTTTTCATGGAGACGAGAAACCGATCACCGGTATTGGTCGGATCAGGGACGTAGCGAGCATCCTGAATTTCTTCCAATCCATCGGGACGACTTATGGCGACACCCGGTTCCGGATTAGCCTCTTTCCCCAGGACATGAAGTGATTGCTTCACGCGCTTGCCTTCATTCAGCAAGGACTGCGCGCCTTCATGATCTTTTTTTTCAGCCATTTCATCGCCCATACTTTGCAGTCGGGCGACATAGGATTCTACAAGTGGCTGGCCCAGTTCCGTGAGGCGAGCCAAGTGGGCCTGATGCTCCGCGACATATTCCTTTGCGGCAGTGTCATCCACTTTCACTGCATTTGGCTTTGCGGGCGTGAGCCGGATTTCCCGGAGATGCATCAGCCCGCCATTGCCACGCAAACGGGTAACTTTCAGCATGAGCCTCGCGCTAGTCCGGGAAAGCTTTATGTCGCCCAGGGTCACGGTCTCATAAGTCGTCCATCCCTCGGTGGGGCTGACTTGCACGGTCAGTTTTTCCACATCCGCTCCTCCGAGGTTTGTGACTTCTGTCAGTTCCAACTCGCCTACGGGAGCTTGGCCGCCTTCTGGAAGTCTAAAGTCAAAGGGCCTGAATTCTCCGTCTCCTGTGTTTGCGGCCCC
>JAYVZW010000428.1:0-3548 GCA_043783015.1 Verrucomicrobiota bacterium | reverse complement strand
TCGACTTTCCCCTCCTGAGCTTTATGCTCGCAGTCTGGGCGGCGATTGCCGTCTGGGCGATCAGTCGTCGTTGGCGTGATGCAGCCAGGGATACCCTGCAGTGCTACTGGGAGATTTTGTTCATTGTTGTTCTGGTTACCGTATTCGTGCTCCTGTTCGGCTGGTTCACACCGCTGAAAGTTGGCAGCCGTCTCATTGAGTCGATTGCATTGATCCCCCTGTTTTTCTGTGCCGCAGTGGCGCATCATTATCTGAAGGATGAATACGAAACCATTGCCGGAATCAAAATCTCGATGGAAAAACTGCTAGTGTGCGGCTTCCTTATTTTCTGGGCCGTAGCCACCATCATGCAGGTGCCGGATGAATTGTTACTGGGATATTATGGTGGCTGAGCGGATGAATTATCCGTCTTTTTTTTAAGATAATTTTTCGCAGACGCGATTTTTTGCTTTCCAGACCGTATTATTAATGAGTCTCGTAAAACCCATGTCAGAACCCTCCAGCAACATCCCGACCTTGCCAAGTTCCTTGCAGCGTCCGAATGCCTTCTGGCTCGGCGCCGTGGGGCTGGCCATCGTTTTCACCATCTCGATCATCGCCTATCCGCCGCTGACTGATGCCACGCACGTCGTTGAGACTTCGAACTGGGTGAAGTTTCTTGGGCACTTCCATGTTGTCGCCCTGCACCTGCCCGTTGGCGTGATTGTGCTCGCGGCCATAATGGAGCTTTTCATTTTTCTCAAGCACAAAGCCACCACCTTTCTCGCGCCCGCATTGAATTTCACGCTCATGGTCGGCGCTTGGGGCGCGGTCATCGCCGTGATCTTTGGCAGTTTCCTGGCGCGGAAAGGCGGCTTCAACAGCGCGGAATTTTATGCGCATCAGGCATTGGGGATTGCCTGCGCGGTGGGCATCATCCTAACGCTCATGCTCCGGCTGATCATGGAGGCCGCGCCGCGCTTCGCCATGCTTTATCGTGGCGTATTCGCGCTCACGCTCGCCTTCTTGGGCATGGGCGCGCACTTCGGCGGGAACCTCGTTCACGGCAGCGATTACCTCATCAAAGACGCTCCCGAGCCGCTGGCCAAAATCGTGACCTCGTTTGAAGGGGTCATCCTCGCCCGCTTCGAGCCGGTTAAAGCGCAGCCGGGCAAAACCACTCCGCCCCCGGTAAATCACACCGGCCAGTCGCCTGCCTCGGTCCCCGGCGCCACGGTCTATGCTGCGCTGGTCTCGCCCATACTCGAAGCCAAATGTTATCCCTGTCACAATGCGGAAAAGTCCAAGAACGACCTCCGCCTCGACACCCATGAGCTGATCCTCAAGGGCGGCAAGAACGGCGAAACCCTCGTCGCAGGCCAGCCGGAAAAAAGTCGCATGATCACCTCCATGCAGCTGCCGCTAGATGATGACGATCACATGCCGCCGCCCAAGAAACCGCAACCCGGCAAAGACGAGATCACACTCCTCTCCTGGTGGGTCAAGGAAGGCGCCAGCAAAGAACTCAAAGTCACCGACGCCAAGCTGCCCGATGAACTGAAATCGCTCGTATCCAAACTTGTGGCCGATGGCAAAGGTGGCTCTGGCGGTGGCGTGCCGCCCGTCATCCTGGGTCTTCAACAAGCGACCGCCAAGCCTGTAGAGGCTGCTTCCGCGTCAAAGCCGCTGGATGCGAACGCCATTGTCTTCAAAGACATCATCGCGCCCATCCTCTCCTCGAAATGCACCGCCTGCCACAGCAAGGAAAAAACCAAGGGCAAGCTCCGCATGGACACCTTCGCCTTTCTCATGAAAGGCGGCAGCGATGGCGCGACCACCGTCGTCCCGGGCAAGCCGGACGAAAGCCTCATGCTCAAGCGTGTCAGCCTCCCCATGGACGACGACGACCACATGCCTCCGCAGAAAGAAAAGCAACCCGGCAAGGAAGAGATCGCGATCTTGAAATGGTGGATCGAAAACGGAGCCAGTGAAACCCAAACCCTCGGCGCATCCACCAAGACCCCGGATATGGAAGGCTTCATTAAAAAGGTCAACGTCTCCCTGACACCCGCCGCGCCGGGCGACGACCAAAAGCCCGACAAACCCAAGCTCAAACCCCTCACGCCCGCTGAGAAGAAAAACGTCGAGGAAGTCACCGCCAGAGTCTCCGCGCTCAGCGCCTCACTGTTGCCGCTGGCGCAGGACACGCCTCAGCTTCGATTCAGTTGCATCAATGCCGCCGACAAGTTTGGCGACAAGGATCTGGCCGAGCTAGCGCCCGTTGCCGCGCAGATCGTATGGCTTGACCTCGGACGCAGCAAAGTCACCGACGCCGTGCTGGCCACCATCGCCAGCATGACCCATCTGGAGCGCTTGCATCTGGAAAATACCGCCGTGACCGACGCCGGTCTGGCCCGGCTGGCCACGCTGCCTCAGCTTGAATACTTAAATCTCTACGGCACCAAAGTCACCGACGCCGGCATCGCCAAACTCGCCGCGAACAAGCAATTAAAAAAACTCTTCGTCTGGCAGACCGCCGTCACAGCGGCGGGAGCGAAGAAGCTGGAAGAAGCCGTCCCTGGCCTGGTGGTGAACATCGGATTGTGATGGGAGCACAAAGTGCTTGTCCACGGGGCACAAGTCGCGGATCGAAGCGGGTAAATTACCCGCGCGCAGTAATCCGATCTGTCCTTATCGATCCCTAAATATATGCCCTAGCAAGAGGAGGGCTTCGGGGAGCACACGCGCCCGCGCGTGTCGTTTTTGGCGCCCTCGCCGAAAACTACTGACCAACGGGGGCAGCCCAGAAACTAGTAGCGCCAAAGCCAGTCCACCGTTGCCAAAGACACACAAGAACCTCAACCCCACTCAAGCCATGTAACTCCAAACCCGACCGAAAAACCTATCAAAAGGACTTTCACGCTTGACACCCTTAATAGGGGTTAGGCGTTGCGGTCATTGGGCAAAAGCGTTCCGAACTTGTAGCGGAGGAAAAGCCCGAGCGTATCCCAAGCCTCCTCGACAGAACATTGCTTGGTCATGGTGTCTGCGCGCGTGGGCCACTGCGAATAGCTGAATGTGAAAACGGCTGGCTCGCTGGAAAAGGCGACGCGAAGCACGCCCTCGCCAGTGCGATACTCCGGCTGGTTGTTGATGCAGAGTGTGTGCATCGAAGTGGATGGATAAAGCTCGGCTGCGACTGAGGACTCGGCAAGGCGATGAACGAGGACACGCATCGGCTCGAATGGCAGATGATGACTGAGCACGAGGTCGTCGTAGTAGGCGACGATATCGTGCCAAGGCTGTGTGCGAACAATTGATTGGATTCCGTTCACGGGAGACGGGTAGCGACCCCTAACGACCCCAAGCTCAGCGAACGGGCGCGGCTGGCGCGGCCCGTGCATGGCGGGTGGAAAGGCGGCGGCGGAAGCACGGGCCGTGACAGCCGCGCCCGTTCGCTGCAGCGCCTGGTTGAACGAGTTCGCTGCGCTCAAGCGCTTCGCGTTGTTCGATGCGCTATGTGATTGCAAGTGGGCTGACATGCTTCGATGAATGATGTTCTGCGAGCT
>JAYVZW010000427.1:0-3553 GCA_043783015.1 Verrucomicrobiota bacterium | reverse complement strand
CGGACTGCGGTAGCGGGGCATGGCTTCAAGCATGCGCGGTTGCGTCAAATCGTAGCCAGTGGTGGAGATGGCGTTGACGGTGCTCCGGCGCGCCCAAAGCAATGGCGTATTGGGTCGCTCGATGGCGATAACGAGCGCATTAGATTCCGGGCGTTTGGCAACGACCACATAAGCTTGTTTGTAGAGATTACTCGCGACACCGAGGCCTTTGCGCTGGCCGAGCGTGTAAAGATGCAGTCCGCGATGCTGGCCGAGGATTTGGCCTTCAACATTAACAATTGGGCCGGGCTTGTCCTCGACGAACGTTCGCAGAAAATCTTCCATCTTCACTTCGCCGATGAAGCAGATGCCTTGGCTGTCCTTCTTCTCGGCTGTCTTTAATCCGAACTCGCGCGCGAGTTCGCGCAACTCCGGCTTGAGCAAATGCCCGATTGGAAAGCGCGCGATCTCGACCTGCTCGGGGCGCATCATCGCGAGGAAGTAGGTCTGATCCTTGTTGAGGTCCGCACCTCTCAAAATTGCAGGCTGTAGGGCAAACGCTCCGCTTGCCGAAGCATCTGAAGTTCGGGCAGGCGGAGCGCCCGCCCTACAGTCTTCTTTCCGCGCATAGTGCCCGGTCGCGATGGCATCAAAGCCGTTTTCCCGCGCCCATTCCCAGAGCGCGCCGAATTTCATTTCGCGATTGCACATCACATCGGGATTGGGCGTGATGCCTTGTGTGTAACCTTCGAGGAGATACTTCACGACTTTCTCGCGATATTCCTTCATCAAGTTCACCACATGGAAGTCGATGCCGAGCTTGTCCGCGACGGCTCGCGCATCCTCAATGTCCTCCTGCCACGGGCAATGGCCGATGATGTTCTCCTCATTGATCCAGTTCTTCATGTAAGCCCCGGACACGTCATGTCCCTCGCGGACCAGCAGCGCGGCGGCGACACTGCTGTCCACGCCTCCAGACATGGCGGTGAGAATTTTCATGGGGGCACAACATGAGGCACAAAGGCATAGAGGCAACAGGCACAAAGCAAGTAGCGAAGAAAAGGTGACACCATTTTTTACTTTGTGCTCCGGGCCTGTTGCCTTTGTGCCTTGTCTCAGCCATTCGTATGCGATGGCTGAAGTCCAAAAAATCCCCACCAGCGAATTCAACCCATTTTATGGCTGCGCGATTCTCGTGATCATGGTCCTGACCTTTGCGGGCATCGTGACCTGGATGATTTACAGCGGTATCGAGCAGGATCGGCAGATCGCGACCTTTACCATGGAAAACGCGCCGCCTCTGGCCGCACTGGTGGTGAGTGAGGGCGAGAAAGCAGCTTTGAAGACCAAGCTCGCGGTCTTTGCCGAAACCGCCGCCAAAGGCGATGCGGCACAACTCTCGCTAAACTCCGCAGAGGCCAATGCCCTGCTGTCGCTCGCTGAGGACGCTGGCATTGGCGAAGACCATGACAGCCTGCCTTATCGCGAAATACTGCGCTTCACAGGCTTCGATAGCAATACACCCTTTGTGAAGGGCACCCTGCGAATGCCAGTAAACAAACTCCCGTGGGCGGGTGGCGACAAACGCTATCTCGTCGGCAGCGCCTGCTTCAGGGCCGTGGTGGAGAACGGTTCCTTCTCTCTGAAAATCGAATCCATCAGCGTGCCCGGCAAGACTGTGAGCGAAGGGTTCGTGAACAATCTCAAGAACATGGACTGGCTGAGTTTGGCGAAGCAAAAGGACACCAAAATCGCGGACTCCTTGAAAAAAGTAACCGCCTGCCACATCGCCGAAGATGGCAGCGCGCTCATACTGGACTGCGCAAAGGCATCGCCGCCCAGCGCGAAGCCGTGAACGGATGGTTGATTTAATCCGCCGCTGCTGGTTTAATCATTTAAGCGGTGCTTACCGCGCAACACATGGAAAATCCCTGGACCACCCTTGGTTCGCGCGTCGCGTATGAAAATGCATGGATTCGCGTCCGAGAAGATCAGGTGATCAATCCCAGCGGCGGGCCTGGCATTTACGGAGTCGTCGAATATAAAAATCGCGCCGTGGGCGTCATTCCGATTGATGACGCCGGGCACACCTGGCTCGTCGGGCAATATCGCTACACGCATCACAGCTATGAATGGGAAATCCCCGAAGGCGGTTGCCCGGAGAACGAGGATTTGCTGGACTGCGCCAAGCGGGAGTTGCTGGAGGAAACGGGCATCGTTGCCGGTCACTACGAATTGATCCTCGATGAAGTCCAGCTTTCCAACTCCACCACCAATGAAGTCGCCAGCATCTATATAGCGCGTGGACTACAGTTCACCGAGGCCCAGCCGGAGGCCACCGAGAAACTGACCGTCAAGCGCGTGTCACTGGAAGAGGCCATTCAGATGGCGCGTGACGGCACCATCCGGGACGGCATGTCCGTCCTCGGGTTGCTCTGGCTGGGAAGCCAGCCCTGAGCCGGGCGATAATTTCCGCGAATCAGCTAGCCGGAGTTGACACCACGGGCGCGGCATGTATTTTCGCGGCCCTCAATTCACCCCAGACGCAAGCCATGGCCCACACGCAAGTCATCCTCAAAGAGAAAATCATCAACCTCGGCGCTGAAGGCGACCTGGTGAAAGTTCGCGCCGGGTTCGCCCGCAATTTCCTTTTGCCCCAAGGTAAGGCGTTTGCAGCCACCAAGAGGAATCTCAGTCAGCTGGAAGCTCTCAAGAAAGTCCGCGCCGAACGCGAGGCCAAAGAAATTGAAGAAGCGGAAAAGTCAGCCGTCAAGCTCCGCCGCCTCAAACTCAAGCTCACCCTCGCCACGGGTCAGGGCGGCAAAGCTTTCGGCTCCATCACCGCCATGGACATCCAGAAGGCCGTGGCCGAGAGCAGCGCAAAAATTACCCTCGAAAAACATCAGATCGATCTCGACAAGCCGATCAAGAGCACCGGCAGCTTCGACATTCCGGTCAAACTTCATCACGACGTGGAATGCGTCCTCAAGCTCGTGGTGTCCGCCGCAGATGGCAAAGACACGGGTGGCGAAATCTCAGATGAGACCGAAGGCTGATCCAGTCTGGTTCGATCATCATCGCAACTCCTTTCTTTAAAACGACGGTTACAACACCGTCGTTTTTTTGTGCCTGTCATGACACGCCTCGGAGTATGAAGTTGTTCACATCAATTCACATAGGATGATGGTTGCTTCCCTCGCAACGCGCTGCAAATTTTGACCCCCCTGACCATGCCGGAAGCCTCCAACATCGCCCCCTTCACCCCCAACCCGGCAGCCGCCCCCAGCGGCCCTGCTTTGCAAAAGGCAGTAGCGCCCATGCCGCACGCCGGAGAGTCCATGCGGGCCATGCCCTACAGCGATGACGCGGAAAAAGGTGTCCTTTCCTGCTTCCTGCAAAACCCCGTGGATGTGCTCGATGACGCTCAGGTCAATCTGTCTGCGGAAGCATTTTATCATCCGGGCAACCGCCTCATTTTTGAGGAGTTGATGGGCTTCAACAGCAAGCAGCAGAAAGCGCTGGACCTCGTCACCTTCTCCCAGCATCTCATCGACAAACAGCTCATGGACAAGAT
>JAYVZW010000426.1:0-3559 GCA_043783015.1 Verrucomicrobiota bacterium | reverse complement strand
ATGTTCAACGAAGACGCGATGGCCACAGAGAAAACTGCCGAGGGCATCCGCAACTTCGCGAAGGACATTGTGAAGCTTGAGGCGCTGGTGCAGAGTTCACTGTAAGCAATCATCTCTTCTGATTCATCACTCAAGGCCGCGTCCAGAAATGGCGCGGCTTTTTTGTCGCTTATATCCGCCGGTTGCAAGATGGGAAAACCTGCCGAGATTCAATCTTGCCTTGCCCGGCAAAACTGCGACACTCGCGGCTCATTTCATTTCCTTCATGTCCGACTCCTCCGAGCCAGCACCCGCCATCGACCTTTCTGATCTTCGACTCATGCCCGCATGGGTGGCCGACTTTAGCAAGTCGCAACCTGCGCACGTGTCCGATGACCGTCACGAGTCACATGATCGTCCTCGTCGTGATCGCGACGACCGCGGCTTCCGTGGAGATGACCGGCGCTCGTCTGGTGGTGGCAATGCCCGCAGCAGCGGCCCGCGTCCAGGGGGAGGACGTCCGCCTGCCGGTGGTCCGCGCGGACAACGCGATGATCGCGGCCAGCGCGGTGAACGCTGGCCCGACCGTAGAGATGGATTCAGTCGACGCGATGATCGCCCGCAGGGTGAACGCTTCGAGGCACCGCCTGTTGTGCAGGGGCTGACCGTTACTCTGGAACCGGAACCAAAAGCCGTGGAGGCCATGGCGCAGATGATCCGCACCGCAGGCAAGTCCTACAGTGTCTTTGATGCCGCCAAGCTCGTGCTCGCCAGCGGAGATCGCTTTCGTGTTGGTTTCGCGCTCGCGACGGAAACGAATGCGAAGTTCTCGGTCGTTCCATCCGACAGCTCGATCTGGACCAGTCGTGACGAGGCCATGGCGCACCTGATTCACAGCGATGTTTTGATCCAATATTATCGCCAGGATGAAATCGAGCTTGAGGAGCCGAAAGGAAATTTCACCAGTATCGCGATCTGCGGCATGAGCGGCGAACTACTTGGCCCACCCAGTCATCACAGCTATCAAAGCACGCTGCATAAAATCCATCGCGAGCGCTTTTTCAATCTTCACATCGAGGATTACAAACGCAGAATCCGCACCGACAACAGCCCCGAGATCATCGAGAAATGGAAGGACTCTCAAAAGCGCGGCGTGCAATGGATTGATCTCAAAGCCGAAGTCCCCGAGGGTGGTGAAGCCCAAAAATTCAAGTCACGCGCCGAGATGGAATCGCACTTCCGCGCGCATCATGCCGAGGCCTTGATCAGCGAAGCCGCGCAAATCACGGTCGCCGGAAATATCCCTAAGAAAAATCTTTCGCCCGGTCTTTATCACGCACTGCGCAAGGGCGTTGATGAAGCGCGCAAGCATCTCCTGCCCACAGCGCAGCAACTCTGCGGAGGTTTTGAAAAACAGGGGCTCAAACTTTTCAAGCGACGCGGTGGCAAACTCTGGGTCAGCCGCGTGCGCCCGCGCCTGCTCGACAGCACTATCGTTCTCTCCGATCGCATCGCGAAGATGCTGGAAGTCATCAAGGCAAAACCCGGCATCAAAGTGAAGCAACTGCTGGAAGCCATTGCGCCTGCCGTCGCTGCCACCAAAACACCGGCGCTTATCGAAGAAGCTCAACCGGTTGTTCCGCCCACGGACACATCTGCACCAGCACCGGTGGAGGCGTCCAGCGAACAGCTTCAGGCGCTCCAAGATATCCACTGGCTCAATAGTGAAGGCTATGTCATCGAATACTCCGACGGCATTGTCTTCATCGGTGTGACGGAGCCGCCTCCTGCGAAACCCAAGCCCGCGAAAGAAGCCGCAGCTTCTGAGGCACCGGGCGCAGAACCAACGGAACCCGTCGCGCTGGAAAAACCCCCGGCCGAGCAAGAAGCCACGGCTTCTGCAGCATCGGAAGACACTTCGATTAGCGAAGAGAGAAGCAAGCGCTTCATCAGCACCGGCGAGGACTTCATGATTGATCCGCCTGAAGAGGCTTCCTAGCCGAGCTTCCGGTCCAGCGCTTTCTCCATTGCACGTTCCACGAGCAGCACCGCGAGTGATTGCGTGGCTTCATCCAGCGCTTGATTTGCCGCCTTGACCGCGTTCGCGTCGTGCGGCTCGGTGTTCATCACTTCGCGCACGCTTGCGGCACTTGATTTAATTTTACTCACGTCATCTTCAGCAAGCAATCCGCCGCACTGTGTCAGTGCCTCATCAACGGCAGCGAGCAGCTCATTGCTCTTCATCAAAGCCTCCGTCCAGATGCGCTCGTTCATATCCTCGAATGCATAGTCCACACTCTCAGAGATCATCTGCTCCACCTTCGTGTCGTCCACATCCACGGCAGAACTTTGAATCTCCAAAATGGTATCGGCTCCGGTCGCTGTGTCTCGCGAGAGCACTTGCAGAATGCCATTCGCATCCAGTGAAAACTGCACGCCCACGCGCGCACTGCCCTTTGGCCCCGGCGGGAAAGGCACGGCCACGCGTCCCAGTTCCCAATTGTCCTTGGCCAGTTCACGTTCGCCTTGCAGCACGCGGATGAGCATCTCGTTCTGATTGTTCACGGCATTCGTGAACATCTCACCCGCCTTGCAGGGAATGGTCGTGTTCCGAGGAATGATGACGTTCATCAAGCCGCCGAAGGTCTCAATGCCGAGCGACAGCGGCGTGACATCCAGCAGCACGACGTTGCGCAGTGCGCCGCTGAGAATGCCCGCTTGAATCACCGCACCGAGCGCGATGGCTTCATCGGGATTCTGCGACGTGTTCGGTTCTTTGCCAAATATCCCGCGCACCATTCGGCGCACCAGCGGCATTCTCGTCGAGCCGCCCACGAGGATAACTTCATCAAGCTGTTCCGGTTTGAGATTCGCATCGGCCAAAGCGCGCAAGCAATGACGTCGCGTGCGCTCGATGATCGGCTGCGCGATCTTTTCCAAATCAGCGCGGGTGGCGCGGACGGAGAGATTTCTCTGCGAATCAACAAATGGAATCTCGATGGTGAGTTCATTGAGCATCGAGAGCTTCTTCTTGGCTGTTTCAGCTGCGGCAGAGAGGAGCGTGGACACTCCTGTCCGCTCTGAATCAGGACTGCTGCGGACAGGAGTGTCCGCGCTCCTTTCGATCCACTCCGCGAACGCCCGATCAATGTCATCACCACCAAGCTGCGTATCGCCTGCCGTTGCCAGCACTTGAAAAACTCCATCTCGCATTTCAAGAATTGAGATATCAAAAGTCCCGCCGCCGAGATCATACACGGCAATCTTTTTTCGTTCTCCCAGCTTGTCCAGACCGTAGGCCAGAGCCGCAGCGGTCGGTTCACTGAGGATTCGTTCCACGTTCAAACCGGCAAGCTCACCCGCACGCTTGGTGGCGTTGCGTTGCGCGTCGTTGAAATAGGCTGGAACCGTGATCACCGCGCGCGTGACTTCAGTTTCCAATACGCGCTCGGCGATGCCCTTCAAGTGCTTGAGAATGTCTGCCGAGACCTCGACTGACGTCTTGTTCATTGTCGCGAGATCATAGGGAGGCTGCCATACACCTTCGCCTTCACGACGCCCAATGAGACGCTTCACCGAA
>JAYVZW010000425.1:0-10745 GCA_043783015.1 Verrucomicrobiota bacterium | reverse complement strand
CGAGTTAACGGCGCTGTCCAACGCTGTCTGTCCGCTTGGCGCAACACCTTGTTCGCCTTATTTTGCGTAGTGAAACCTGAGTTGTGCAATCTCAAGATTCCTTGCGGCAATGCGATAAACCATGCGGTGCTCATCTGTGATACGGCGAGACCAGAAGCCCGCCAGGGTGTGTTTCAAGGGTTCAGGTTTCCCGATCCCTTCGTAATGGCTTCGCACCGTGTCCTTGATCAGTTCGTTTATTCGTCTGATCATTTTCTTATCCGTTTGCAACCAGTGCTGGTAATCCTCCCAAGCCTGAGGAGAGAAAACAAGATTTATGCTTCGACCAAGTCTTTGATGCCTTTTCTTATTTTTTTCCCGGTATTCAGACTTTCAATCGAAGTCAGCAAGCGCTTGGCGTTGGCTGGTGACCGGAGCAGATAAGCCGTCTCTTGCAGTGATTCGTAGTCATCAAGAGAAAGCATAACCACTGCCTGGTCACGATTGCGCGTAATGATGACGGGGTCATGATCAATGCAAACCCGGTCCATTGTGGAGGCAAGATTTTCCCTCGCCGCAGTGTAGGTAATGGCAGTCATATGGACAGCATAATGGACATGTCAGAGTTTCGTGTCAAGAGAGATATTATTCAGCCTATTGTAGAATCCTGAGCCACCGCCAGCACGCGGCGTGAAAGCAAAGCAGAAGCGGCGTGCCGTGACTTTCCTTGAAAGTCTGTTGAAAACGATGGTGACACAGGCTTCCTGCCCCTGAGTCTTTCAGGTGTTCCGCCTGAACCGCGAGGCACATTTTCCCCTTTCACCAAGCATTCGTGCCTTCATTTTCGACCCAAGGTCAACTTTGGGGTAAACACCCCATAATACTCGGAGGCATTTTTTGTAATCCTTATGCCATGAATCCCGGTGAACCCGTTTTATATCAGGAAAAGTCTTGCGTGGTGTTGGATCATAATCAGGAAGGCTACTCCCTTGATGAGGGGCAAGTTCTCCTCGAGGACATCAAGCATTACGCCACCCGCGGGGGGCGCGTTCGCCATCTGGCCAATATTGATGCCGCCGGTCAGGAGTCGGTAGGCTCGTCTCCCGACACTCCTTTCTCGTGATGCGAAGTCCGGTTGGTCAGTGAGATGCGCAGCCTCCCGCAGACGTCAGCATGATGCTCTCAAACGGGTATCTCCCCGACGCTCTACTTAGTGCTTGGGTAGCACACCTTCACCTAGCATACAATTCTGGAGCAAACCATTGAAGCGATCCAGTAGGCGTGGCGGGTAACTTTAGCGTTGTTTGATTAAAGCGAGTCCCCGTTGGATGATTTATGATGGGAACGCCCGCGCTCCCTTATGAGGCCTCGCGCAATGTTCCGCTGGTGACTCCCAGTTTCGATTGCGCTTTTAACTCGCGCCACAGGTTTTCATTGCCGCGAGTTCCTTGGAGCAGTTCTTGATAGAGGCTTATTACCCGTGCGGCGTCCTCTGCGTTCTCTTCCAGCAGTTCCACCCGGAAGCTGCGCAGTCCGGCGTCTTTCAAGGAACCGAAAAATCTCGCGCCCGTCTGCGGCACGGCATTGAAGAGCGTGTTGCGGCAACCGACGTCGGCTTTGAGCGGATGCTCCATGCCCACGCGGTCGCGCAGTTTGACCTGATGTTTTTCGCAGGGTCGTCCACAATCGAGGGAGGTTTTTCCTTCCGACATGAATGCCGCAAAGACGCAGTGCTCCATGTGAAACATCGGCATGTGCTGGTGAAGTGTGAGCTCAAACCATGCTGGCGGGGCGGAACGCAAGAGTTCGAGCGCCTGATCAATGTTCAAATCGTAAGAGACGGCGACTTGTTCCAAGCCGGAGTTGATGAGGAATTCCGCGCTGAGGGGATTGGCCACGTTTAGTGAAAAATCGCCGGTCATGCGCAGGCCCGCGGCAGCAAAGAATTCGATGGCACCGAGGTTGCGCACCAGCACGCCGTCGGGTTTCGCGTGGGTGATGAGCTTGAAGTATCCGGCCTCGCCCGGTTTCTGGATGCGCGGCGTGGCGAGAAAAACTTCCGTGTCGCTGCCGTGCTGACGGACGAGTTGCACTGCAGCGGCAAACAATCGCACGTCTTCGAAATCCACATACACGCGCGAGACGCCAAGCTGGAGCGCGGCCATGATTTGTTCGTTGCTGCGGCAGAGCACATGCAGCCGCGATGTTGTTTCTATATAGGCTGTATCGCGTTGGGCGAAGATGGTCGCCAGCATTTCGGTCAATACGGGTTTTCGTTCCTCAGTCGCGGTGGTTGGTGAAGATGTGGCCGATTCAAGCTTCGTCACCAGTTCGCGTCGCATCCGGTTCAATTCACTGACCGGCAGGATCACATCGCCTTCCAGATTAACATCAAGCCATTGCAGAAAATAGGGCGTGCCGCCGAGACGATTGAGCTGTTCGTGCAGTGACTCGCGGGTCAAAGGCTTTTTCAGCGCGGTAGCCAGCGGCAGCGCCGACTCCACATTAGCGATGGCGTTCTGCTTTTCGTCCAGCGCTTCGATTCGCAAGGGCGCACCGGCTTGTCCGCTCAGCGAAAGATGCAGCCCGATGTTTTTGCGAATGGGAATTTCACCTTTGAATGTGCTTTGCAGCGCGCGCTCCATCGCCGGGTCGCTGGTTTTATAAACGCGTGTGCCTTCGCGAATGGCCGTGAAATCAATCTTCCCGTGACGGAACTCCAGAATTCGCCCCTGCACGGTGAAGACGTAGCCGCCTTGCTCGTGATCGGTATCGGAAGGATTCTCAAAGACCACGCCGTCGCCGGGCTTGAGTGGAACTAAGAAATCGGTCAGCTCCACCGCATCGCGAAACACTCCTCGCACTTCACCGAGCAATGGCCCGCGCTTTTTACCGAATCGCGCGCCGACCAGTTCCTGATGATTCACTCCGTGCATCCAGCCCGGATAAAGGCCGCGACTGAAGCTCATCTCCAGCGCGTAGCGGTCGTCTGATTTCAGATTATGGATTGCGGATGGCGGATTGCCGAGGGCGGTATCAATGGCCTTGCGATAGACCTGTGTAACAGCGGCGACATATTCGGGCGTTTTCAGACGACCCTCGATCTTGAAGCTCTTCACGCCGAGTTCGATGAGCCGCGGAATCTCTTCCACGGCGGCGAGATCTTGCGGAGAAAGCAAATAGCGCTTGTCGCCGAGATCGCGCAGCTCGCCATCCACGATCAATTCATAAGGCATCCGGCAAGCCTGTGCGCACTCGCCCCGGTTCGCACTGCGGCGGCCGAGTGATTCACTGGTGAGACATTGCCCGGAGTAGGCCACGCACAAGGCACCGTGAACGAACACTTCCAGCGGCAGGGGATTTTTTTCTTTCTGAAAGCGCTCCAGTTCCCGCAGCGATAGTTCGCGCGCCAGCACAGCGAGATCCAGCCCGAGCTTTCGGGCAAAGCGCAATCCTTCCGGCGAAGTGATCGTCATCTGCGTGCTCGCGTGCAGATGCAGCTTCGGCGCGATCGCCTTGACCATGCGCGCGAGTCCAATGTCCTGAATGATGACCGCGTCCACGCCCGCATCTTCCAGCAGTTGGAGCTGTCGCGCGGCATCCGCGAGTTCGCCGGTGAAGATGAGCGTGTTGAACGCGCAGTAGCCGCGCACGCCGTGTTTGTGGAGAAACTCCATTAATGCCGGAAGGTCATCAGCCGAGAAATTGTCCGCTCTCAATCGCGCATTGAATCGCGGCAGGCCGAAGTAAATGGCGTCGGCTCCGTTGGCCATGGCGGCGCGGGCGCAGTCCCAATTACCAGCGGGAGAAAGAAGTTCGGGCTTGGAAAAAGAAGCGTTCACAATAAAAACAGTAACTTTATGCAGGATTTATAAAAAAGATCATCTTGTTCGATGCTTCGTTGCTTGCGTTGGCAAGCACATTCGTCATCATCGCACCCATGCGTGTATTTTCATCTGGAATCGCCACCGGGCTAGTTTTGCTGTCGTGCTTTGCCTTGGAAAATCAGGCCGAGGAAATCCGGCGCGCTGTTCCCGCGAACGAGGTTGCGCTAGTGCAAGAAATTCGCCGCGCTGCACCATCGGATGAAGTTCCACCGCAGAAGGTTCCAGCAAACAACATTCCAGAGGTCATTGAGCGCGGGCCGGATTCCCGCCCCTATGTCGCCCTGACGCTCGACGCCGGATCGGAGGCCGGTCCGGTGCCGCAGATGTTGCAGACACTTCGTTCACGCCAGATCAAGATCACGTTCTTTGTCACCGGAGATTTTGTCGCGACTTATCCTGACATTGTCAGGCAGATCGCAGCGGACGGGCACGAGTTCGGCAACCACTCGCTGACGCATCCCGATCTGCGAAAAGTGAGCGACATGCAAATTCGTCATGAACTTGAAGCCACCGAGCAGTTGCTCAAGCTGACCACCGGCAAGACCACTCGTCCTTTCTTCCGTCCGCCCTACGGCGAGTATGACAACCGCGTGTTGCGTCTGGCACAGGATCATGGATACACCACCGTATGCTGGTCGCTCGACAGCCTCGACTCCGTGGGCGTGAGCAAATCACCGCGTTTCCTGGTGGAGCGCATCACCTCCCGGCTGGGAGTCAATGAAGTGCGCGGTGCGATCGTTCTCATGCATTGCGACAGCAACGCCACTGCCGCAGCGCTGCCGGTGATCCTCGATCATTTCAAATCGCTGAAACTCGACGTGGTCCCGCTGTCGAGACTGCTGAGTGCGAAATGAGCCAGACGGGTTTATCTTCGCTGCGTGCCGGATGATGTAATCAAATCCCAACTGCGCGAGCTGGCGCAGAGCCTCGGCTTTAGCGACTGTCGCATCGCGCGTGCGATGCCCGCCGCGCACCGCGATCTTTTTGAACAATGGATCGCTGATGGGAAGCACGGAGATATGGCTTGGATGGCGCGGAACATGGAGCGGCGGGGCGATCCGCGCCAAGTGCTGCCGGGCGCGAAGTCCGTCATCGTGTTCGCTTTGAACTATCATCAGGGCATGGCGCAACCCGGCGCTCTGGAGGGCCGCATCGCGCGCTATGCATGGAACGACGACTATCATGACTTGGTCGAAGCGAAACTCGAAGCCGTGGATGCGTTCCTAAAATCCCACGGTGGCACGCAGCGTTACTATGTGGACACCGGACCGGTGCTGGAGCGTGACTTCGCTAGCGAATCCGGTCTCGGCTGGAATGGGAAAAGCACCATGCAAATTCACCGCTCGCTCGGCACTTGGTTTTTCCTCGCCGAGATCATCACCACGTTAGAGTTGGCCGCGGATGAACCGGAAAAAGATCACTGCGGAAAATGCACACGCTGCATGGTTGCTTGTCCCACGCAGGCCATCACCGCGCCGCGTCGGCTCGATGCCCGGCGTTGCGTTTCTTACCTCACAATCGAGCACAAGGGCGCGATCCCAATGGAGTTTCGCAAGGCCATCGGCAATCGCATTTATGGCTGCGACGACTGCCTTGCCGCGTGTCCGTGGAACAAGTTCGCGCAGGCATCGAACGAGGCCGCATTCCAGGCGCGCGATCAGGTCTTCGCGATGAAGCTGCGTGATTATCTGAAGCTCACGGATGACGAATTCCGTGCGCTGTTTCGCAAGTCGCCCATCAAACGCATCAAGCGCCCTGCCTTTCTGCGCAACGTCTGCGTCGCCCTCGGTAATGTGGGCACGGCGGAGGATGTCCCCGCGTTGGAGATTGCCGTCGCTGAAGGGCATCCGCTCATCGCGGAGCACGCGCAGTGGGCGCTGGAGGAGATTCACTCAAGAACTGAGCCCTCAGACTTTTCTACATCCTTGAATAAAAAGCCTTGAGAATAGGGTGATTGCATATTGTTTCACATTTAACTTTCCAAATGTCAGGTCGTTACAGAATGCTAGAAAGCCTGGGGGTCGGCGGTGCCGGTGCCGTGTTCAAGGCTTACGACACGCAGCTTGACCGCTACGTGGCGATCAAGCGCCTGCTCACGAAACAAGAAGAGGAACGCGAGGACGCGCAGTCAACCGTGCTGCGCAAGGAAGCCGGATCACTGGCCACCTTGCAGCATCCGAACATCGTCACCATTTACGATCTCGGCAGCGATGATGAAGGCATGTTCATCGTCATGGAACTCCTGGAGGGGGATACGCTGGCGGATCTAATTGAGGTCGGGACGCTGAACTTGCAGGATTTTTATGAGCTGGCCTCTCAGACGCTGGAGGGCGCGCTCTATGCGCATAGCCTGAGTATTCTGCATCGCGATCTCAAACCGGAAAACATCAAGGTCAAGCGACAGCCCGGTGGGCGCTTGCAAGTAAAAATTGTGGACTTCGGACTGGCCCGCCTCGCCTATGGCGCGCGCAAGCAGACTGAGGATCAGAGCGGCAATGTGCTGGGATCGATATTCTATATGGCACCGGAGCAGTTCCTGCGCCAGCCGCTCGATGGTCGCACAGATTTGTATTCGCTCGGCTGCGTCTATTATCAGTCGCTCACGGGGTTGCGACCGTTTCAGCATGAAACCATGTCCGGCGTGCTGGACATGCACTTGCAGCATCAAGTCGCGCTGCTTCAAGATGTCTGCCCGCATCTGCCGGAGCGGGTTTGCGACTGGGTAATGTGGCTCTTTAACCGGGAGCCGAACGACCGCCCTGGCAACGCCCAGATTGCCCTGGAGTCTCTTCGTGCGCTCCGAGAGCAAAATCTTTTTAGCGACACACCGGCGGCTCTGCCTGAACCCGTTCCTGAGAATTCTGCGGCTGCTTTTGCGGGTCGCAAGACGGCCGCATTGACATCCCAACAGGCCGATGCCGCGGCAATGCAATCCCCGCTGCCAGTGCACAAAAAGAATCCGAAGTGGCTTTATTTCGTCACGGCGTTGGTGCTCCTCTGCGCCGGATTGCTTTTCTGGATGCTTTCCAAACGTTCAGGAAAATCTTCAGACAAGCCCGCTGCGAATCAGTCGGAATATGCGCTCGCACCGCAACCGGCTGATTTCATCACACCAGGCGCGTTCGCCCACTGGCGCGCGGGGGAGAAGATGGATGTATGGGCCGACTCCGGCGGCGCTACCAAATCAGCCAAGCCCGAGGACCCTGTCGCCACCTGGCGCAGTCTCATTCCAGATGGTGGGCCGGCGTTCGCTCTGCTGGGGAACAAAAAGGATTTTTGCCCAACTTATGTTTTTGAAAAGCCGAAGCCTTTCAAGATCGGTGTGGGTCTGGCGCATTTTGAAAACGGCAATGCCATCCTGCATAGGGTGGAAATGAATCTGCCTGAGGCCCAAGGTTGTCCTTTCGGTAACAAGTCCAAGGTCAAAGGTCTCACCCTTATCATGCTGGTGCGTCCAAAAATCACGGACAAGCCGGTGCGCGTCGTCAGTTTGAGCAGTCAGGATAACAAAGGTTATCTGGATGTGCGCGCCTTTCCCAATAATGCAATTACAGCAGGGATGAGATGCGGTGATAAATCGGCCGTCGCCAAAGTGCCGACTACAAGCTCCAAGGTATTCAATGTCATCTCCGTCGTCTGGAACGGCGCGACCAACAAGACCCTGCTATGTGTTCGCAGCGCGGACGGCGTCAAGCACGGCCCCGCAGAGATCGCCGCGCCCAAGGGCTGCCCGGTTCTCAACGAAATCCGCATTGGCGAATTCACGAGACCCGGCGCTGATGCAAAAGATTTCTTCACAGGTGAAATTGGCGAACTGATGCTCTGGCCCTTCCCGATGGATGTGGAGCCACGCACCATGATGGAGCAAAAGCTCTGCGAGTTTTATTTTACCACCCCGGGCCAGAGATTCTGAAAATGTCCGCCGCCGTTTTAACTGTGGCTGCGCGTAGTCTGCGCGCGCGCCTTGATGGACTGGAGTTTAGCGCACCGGTCACGCACGTTTACAATCCGCTGCATTACGCCGCCGCGCCGCATGAACGTTATTTGTCACAATACGGCGAAGGACAAAAAAAAGTCGTGTTCCTCGGCATGAATCCCGGTCCCTTCGGCATGGCGCAGACCGGCGTGCCCTTCGGTGAGATCGCCGCCGTGCGCGACTGGATGGGCATCTCTGAGCCAGTGTCCAAACCCTCGCCCGAGCATCCGAAACGCCTCATCGCCGGCTTCGACTGCCTCAAGTCAGAAGTAAGTGGGCGGCGCTTATGGGGCTTGTGCGCCGCACGATTCGGCACAGCAGAGAAATTTTTCCAGAATCATTTCGTCGCCAACTACTGTCCGCTGGTCTTCATGTCGGAGAGCGGCGCGAACCTCACGCCCGACAAAGTAAGCGCACAGGAAATGCAGCCCGTCTTTGCTGCCTGCGACGAGCATCTGCGCCGTATCGTCGAAATTCTCCAGCCGCAGTGGCTCATTGGCGTCGGTGGATTCGCCGAATCACGCGCCCAGTTTCTGCGCGAGTATTTTCCGCAAATGAAAATCGTCCGCATCCTTCATCCCAGCCCCGCCAGCCCTGCGGCGAACAAGGATTGGTCGGGCAATGTCACGCGCACCCTGGAAAAGCTGGGCGTGTGGTCACCATGATGACGGCAAGTGAAGCGCAATCATACCCCCGCGTTCTGGTCATTCGCGGCGGCGCGATAGGTGATTTCATTCTCACGCTGCCAGCGATACGTTTGATTAGGGAAAACATCCCGGATGTCCGCATTGAGATTCTCGGTTACAAACCCATCGTCGAGCTCGCCGTCAGCGCAGGCCTGGCAGAAACAGTGCGCAGTTTGGAGCACGGCTCCATGGCCAGGCTTTTCGTGCCGAATGTGTCCCTTGATAGCGAACTGCTCGATTACTTTCGCGGGTTCAATCTGGTGGTAAGTTACCTTTACGATCCCGACGGATATTTTCGCGGGAACATGGAACGCATCGGTGTGCGAACATTTCTCGCAGCCTCGCATCACGTGGAGCCGGGCGCGGGCCATGCAGCTGCGCAACTGGCGAGGCCATTGGAGAAACTGGCGATGTATCTGGCGGATCCTGCGCCGCAAATCGGTCTCGTAGTTCCAGCAGAAAGTTCCGGCGGAAGACCGGTCATCGCCATTCATCCGGGAAGCGGATCGCTCAAGAAAAACTGGCCGACCGCCAACTGGTCGAGGCTCGGGCGGGAACTGTCTGAAGTCTTTCCGCATTGCCGGCTGGCCCTGATCACGGGCGAGGCTGAAGCTGAGCGCGCGGTCACGCAGTTCATGCTCGAAGGCTGGCGCGGTCTTGATTTCCTGCATTGGGATCAGTTGCCTCTGACGCAACTGGCAGTGAATCTCTCCACGTGTGCCGCGTTTCTCGGACACGACAGCGGAATCTCGCATCTCGCCGCTGCGTGCGGGTTGCCCTGTCTTTTGCTTTTCGGCCCGACCGATGCCGCCACCTGGGCGCCGCGCAATGTAGGAGTGCGGGTATTGTCGGATGTGTCCGGCGATCTCCAACGGATGCCATTTGAAATCGTGCGCGCGGCAGCAGGCGGATTGATCGAGGGCTTGCCGGATAAAAAATGCGCGCGGGGCTTGTGAGCATGGTTCCCTGCGTTATTTTGCCGTCTCATGTCTGACATCAAACCATTCCAGCGTTTCCGGACCTTGCTCATGTTTGGCGCGCCCGGCAGCGGGAAGGGGACGCAGGGCAAGGTGCTGGGCACCATCCCGCGTTTTCATCACATGGCTTGCGGCGAGGTGTTCCGCTCGCTCGACACGCGCACGGCGTTGGGGCAGGAATTTGTCGCCTATTCCAGCCGCGGCCATCTGGTGCCGGATGAGACCACAGTGAAACTCTGGCGGGCGAACATTCACGACCAGGTGAAGACGCACCAGTTCAAACCGGACATTGATTTCCTCGTGCTCGACGGCATCCCGCGCAATGTAGAGCAGGCGAAGTTCATGGAGGAAGACATCAAGGTGGTTCACGTTTTCCACCTAAGCTGCCCGGACCGCGGCGAACTCGCGCGCCGTCTCCGCAAACGCGCGCTGAAGGAAAACCGTTTCGACGATGCGAATGAAGATGTGATTCAAAAACGAATCGTCACTTACGAAGAGGAATCCAAGCCGATCCTCGATTATTACTCCCAGGGACAATATGCCGGCAGGGACATGGTCACCGACGTCGATGCCAGTCATCCGCCCGCCAAGGTCATTCATAAGATTCTCACGCGCATCATGGAGCTGGAGGCGTGGAAGCAGGTGGAGAACCTCCGCGTGTAACCATGCGGATCGTCTTCATCGGCACCGGAGACATTGGGCTTCCGACATTGGAGTTTCTCATCGCAACGCGGGATCATGAGTTGGTCGCGATCGTGACGCAGCCGGACAAGCCGGTGGGGCGCGAGCAAAAACTTACGCCTCCCGCAGTAAAAGTTCGTGCGATGGAAGCCGGCCTGCCGGTCTTGCAACCGAAGCGGATTCGCGATGCGGTGGATGAAATGGGCGCGTTGAATGCGGATGTATTCGTCGTCATTGCCTACGGCCAGATTCTATCGCGTGCGGTGCTGGACACGCCGCATGTGGCTTGTCTGAACATTCATGCTTCGCTGCTTCCGCTCTATCGGGGTGCGGCACCCATCCAGGCGGCGGTCAAAGAAGGGGATGTGGAAACGGGCGTCACCATCATGTGGATGGACGAGGGCCTGGACACGGGAGACATTTTGTTGCAGGAAACGCTGCCCATTGCCGTGAACGAAACCGGCGGCAGCCTGCATGACCGGCTCGCTGGGCAAGCGCCAGATGTTTTGCAGCGCGCGCTTCACTTGCTGAGCGAAGGCAAGGCCCCGCGCATCGCGCA
>JAYVZW010000424.1:0-10766 GCA_043783015.1 Verrucomicrobiota bacterium | reverse complement strand
GCAAAAAAGTATCGCTCGCTGACTTGATCGTGCTGGCCGGATGCGTCGGCGTCGAGCAGGCCGCGAAAAATGCCGGTCGCAACGCTACCGTGCCGTTCACGCCGGGCCGCGAGGATGCCTCGCAAGATCAAACCGACGTCGAGTCCTTTGCCGTGCTCGAACCTATCGCCGATGGTTTCCGCAATTATCTGAAGGGCAAATACACCGTGCCTGCCGAAGCCCTGCTTATCGACAAGGCGCAACTGCTGACGTTGACCGCGCCGGAAATGACCGCGCTCATCGGCGGCATGAGAGTGCTCGGCACCAATGCCGACGGTTCCGCGAACGGCGTGCTCACGAAAAATCCCGGCTCCTTGAGCAACGACTTCTTCGTCAACTTGCTGGACATGGGCACGGAATGGAAATCAGTCTCACCCTGCGGCAATGCCTTTGCGGGCTATGATCGAAAGACCGGCGCGCTCCAATGGGCCGCCACCCGCGTCGATCTCGTCTTTGGTTCCAACTCCCAGCTCCGAGCCCTCGCGGAAGTCTATGCCTGTGCCGATGGCGGGGAAAAATTCGTTCAGGACTTCGTCGCCGCCTGGAGCAAGGTGATGAATCTGGATCGCTTCGATCTAGCTTGATCAAAATTCAAAGTGCCGACTGCCGACACGCCTTGATGGTGTTCGCCATCAGCATCGCGATGGTCATCGGCCCGACGCCGCCGGGCACGGGGGTGATGGCGGCGCACTTGGGCGCGACTTCGTCAAAGGCCACATCGCCCACGATTTTGTAACCTTTCTGGCTGGCGGGATCGTCCACGCGATTGATGCCGACATCGATCACGACCGCGCCCTCGCGCACCATGTCAGCTTTGAGATAATGCGGACGACCAATCGCCGCGATGATGATGTCTGCGCGGCGGGTGATTTCCGCGAGATTCTTTGTGCGCGAATGCGCCACGGTCACGGTGGCATCGCCTCCCCTGCCCTTGGCCATGAGCAACAGCGCCATCGGTTTGCCCACGATCATGCTACGCCCCAAGACCACGACATTCGCGCCGCTGGTCTCGATTCCGGCCTCAATCAGCAGACGCTGACAGCCCAGCGGCGTGCAGGGCACGAAGCCCGTCGCATCTTCCAGCGCGAGCTTGGCCACATTCACCGGATGAAAGCCGTCCACGTCCTTGCGCGGATCAATGGCGCGCACGATGGCCGCTTCATCTATGTGCTTCGGCGGCGGGCTTTGCACGAGGATTCCGTGGATGGAGGAATCGGCATTGAGCTTCGCGATCTCCGCGAGTAACTGCTCCTGCGTGGTTTCCGCATCCAGTTCCAACTTCACCGAATGCAAACCCAGTTCGCGGCATTTCTTGTCCTTGCTCCGCACATAGGCGCGCGATGCGGGATCATCACCGACCAGCACCACGGCCAGTCCGGGCTTCAATCCGCGCATCGCGAGTTCGGCGATCTCGCGTTTGCATTCTGCGATAACTTTTTCGGCGACTTCGTTTCCCTTGATCAGTTTCATCGGCAGCAATTAGCAGCGGGCGCGCATCAAGGCAACCGGATGTCGCTCATCTGGCGTAGGCGTCGCAGCGGTTGTGCCATCCAGGGAGCCAGCGTTTCTCCCCTCGATCTGGCGGACTGTTTTGCACGCGGCGCGTCAGAACACGTTTTGAAGCTTCGGCAAAGGCATCTGGCGCGGACGTGGCGTCAGCCGGCTTCATGAGCATCAGCACCTGGAGCAAGCCCCAGCCTTCGCCATGATAACGCTCTTTCGGATTAAGGCCGTCGCCTTTGAAATTGATGTAATCGATCATCGCGAAATTTCCTGCCGCGCTTTGTTTCAGCAGTTCCATGTTCTTCAACACCTGCGCGCCGGAACCTTGCGCAGCCTTATGAAATTTCGGCGTCGCCTCGGCGAGCCGCTGGATGATGAACTGCGTCTGCTCCTTCACCGTGTGGGCCAGAAGCGCCCGCAATTCCTTCTGCCTGTCCCCCGCGTGATCGCGGTCAAAGGCGCGCTTGTCTGCCCACGGGCAATTCTTTTCTGCAAGCAACCACTGGGGCAGCTTCACGCCATTCTGCCGGAAAAAACTTACGAGGCGGGGAAAGCTTTCCTCGAACGGCCCCTCCGCTCCCTTGGGATACCAGATGAAATGCCCGATGCCGAGTGACGCGAAATTTTCCCCCGCATTCCAACTGGTGAGTTCCTCAACTTTGCCATCGCATTCGTTTTTCCAAATGCGGTGACCGATTCGATCCAGGTCAGCAGGTCCCGGTTCTGCTCTGACTGCGGCCAGTGTCGTCAGCCAGAGGCAGATAACAGACAATACGGCAGCGGTGATGTTCTGCCGGAGAGGTGGATTAGTCATTTTGAACAGGTTCATACGTAACGGTAGCTTATTGCCTAAAAAGTAAATGACACCCGAGAGAGAAATAGGAAGGGGATGGTTGCCTCAGAATGGATGACACTGATCTTTCGTCGAAAATAAAGATGCAGAAAGTTGGGTTAGTTGAGAAGGAGCGGCGCAGCACATGCAAGATTAGATTCTGTTCAAATGTATTCATGTCGGTTGGGGTATTTACACGACTTTCGCCGTCCGCATTAACGAAGAATGACCAGTGGGACGCGCTCGTGCAGGAAATGAAGAATGATACCGTCCTTGCCAAGGTCAGTAGTTGCGTCCTCACTGGCTCATCGAGTGCCACAACATTCCGAAGTTTTCCTTCAACCTCACCGAGTGGCTGGCTCAAGGCGATGCCTCGCACTTTGCCCCCGCCCTCTATGTTTCGGAGACTGCGGAGCTCGATGACAAATAAGCATGCGGCAACTTTTTAGCAACTCTCTGATCGAGCATCTCGCGTTCAAGGTTGCAGCACCACTCTAATGCAGCCGTCTTCCTTGTCCCGGAAGGTCTTGTAAAGATCGGGTGCATCCGCCAGCGGACGCCGGTGAGTGATAACAAAGGAAGGATCGATGGCACCCTCTTCAATCTTCTTCAGCAGCGGCTGGGCGTAGCGTTGCACGTGGGTCTGCCCTGACTTAATCGTGAGTCCCTTGTTCATTGCCTGGCCGAAAGGAAACTTGTCGATCATTCCGACATAAACGCCGGGAACGGAGACAGTGCCAGCTTTGCGGCAGCAGTAAATTGCTTGCCGAATCACATGCGCACTATCCGTCCCCAGCATCATGACGGCTTTCACCTTATCGAGCACCGCGTCCACACTTCCGGTCGCGTGCGCTTCGCAGCCCACGGCATCAATGCATCGATCCGGACCCCGACCTTGCGTCATTGAATTCAGCGTTTCGTAAACGTCCTCCTCGTCAAAGTTGATCGTCTCCGCCCGGCCATGCGTGCGTGCCATCTCGAGGCGCTCGGGCACGCGATCAATTGCGATTACACGTCCTGCACCTAGCATCCAACAACTTTGAATGCACATCTGCGCGACGGGTCCGCAGCCCCACACCGCGACGGTGTCTCCCGGTTCGATGTCGGCATTTTCCGCAGCCATGTAGCCGGTCGGAAAAATATCTGAGAGGAAGAGCACCTTCTCATCTGGCAATACAGATTCGATTTTGATAGGTCCAACATCGGCGTGTGGGACTCGCAGATATTCCGCCTGCCCCCCGGAGTAACCACCGGGCAGGTGTGAAAAGCCGAAAAGTCCCGCAGGAGAATGGCCCATGATTTTGCGCGCAGCTTCCGCGTTCGGGTTTGTCGTGTCGCAAGCTGAATACAGTTTTTCGGGCAGAAAAAACAGCACCCGCAGGCGATAACAAATGGCACTACGACGCGGTCGCCTTTCTGGAGCTTGGTGACGGCGCTGCCCGTCTCGACGACAATTCCCATGGGCTCATGCCCGAGGATGTCCCCGTCTTCCATCCCAGGCTGGTAACCGTCGAATAGGTGCAAGTCAGAGCCGCAGATGGCGGTGGAAGTGACTCTGATGATGACATCCGTGGGTTCCTTGATGACGGGATCGGGAACCGTATCAACGCTGACCTTGTATTTGCCGTGCCAGACGAGTGCTTTCATGGAGATGGAAGATGGGTGCAGTAGAGATTTGGGCGGCGACGCGAGACGTTTGCTTTTTGGGCTTCCGTCCAGTGGTCTTCGCTTTGTCGTCTGATCCCCCCTTACCTGCTTGAGCAGCCTCGTTGTTCACCGAAGATTCAGCGAGTTCGGTCAGCTTGGCGTCGGTTTCTTTTTCCTCGTCAAACGTTTCACTGAGCAGCTCAGCAAAATCTTCGTAGCCCAAGCGCATCGCCAGAGCGCGAGCGGTGCCATAGCCCGCCATTTCATAATGCTCGACACGTTGCGCCGCGCCGATGAGGCCTGCATCACGAACGTGATCTTCGGCGTCCTCGCTGATTAATTCCGCGCCTTCCTCGACTAGACCTTCCATCGCCAAGCACTTGTGGCCCGTGAGCTTCTTTCCAAGTTCATCTGCGATTTCATTAAGCCGCTCGATGTGCCACTTGGTCTGTTCGAGATGTTCCTCGAAACCAGCTTTGAGCTCCGGGTTTGTGGCGGCTTCTGCCATCTTTGGTAGCGCTTTGACGAGCTGGTTTTCCGCGCTGTAGAGGTCTTTGAGTTCGTGAAGGAAAAGGTCGTCCAATGTTTCTAGTTTCATATTTGTTAGGGTTTTGTGTTTTTGTTACTGAGAGTTGTGAAGGGTGTGAAATGAGATGGTGTCTAGCCCGGCGGGCGGAGGCCAAGCTCACGAGACCAGATGCGTCCACCTTTGGCGGCGTCAATGAATGCGTCCGCGCCCTTACTGATTGCGATCACGCCGTCACCCGGCTTGATCCCTGCTGCGTCGAGTAATGGCTTTGCTTTGGGTGAATGACCGAGGACTTTACAGTGGCCGAAAGCATCGCGGACCCAATCAACGGCGCCAGCATTGGTGGAAAGTTCCGTGCCGCTTTCTTTAGAGGCAAGCACGACGACCGCATCAAAAAGAACCGATGGCGCGCCCGAGAGCGACATATCTGCTTCGATCAATTTGCCTGCACTGTCTTTCGCACCGCCGACTTTTGGCGCAATGACCGCGAGTGCCGCCTTCTCGCTTTTCGCGCTTGCACGCAGATCAGCAAGGCGCGCCGAATCAAAGCCATCCGCCACGAGCACGCCAATTTTTCGTCCTTGCAAGGTGGGCTTGGCCTTCGCCAGTATGCTCAGAGCTGGCGAGAGCGGCAAATCCCGTGGTGCTACGGCGGGCTTCATTTCTTCAGTCGCTTCGTTCATTCCGAGTGCCGAGGCCACACTTGCGCGCAGGGTGGCATCAACCAGGGCGAGATGGCCAAGCATACGCGTGCGAATCGCCTTCGACTCCACTTTTGCCAGTTCGAAGGCAAACGCGCTGATGATGTGCCGCTGCTCCGGTTCGGTTTGCGAACGGAAGAACATCCGAGCTTGAGAATAATGGTCGGCAAATGTTTCCGGGCGCTTGCGCACTTTCTCGCCGCTCATTTCATCCGGCACCGATTTGAAACCTCGCGCCGGATTTTCCCGGGGGCCTTTGCCGGCATCGAGAGTGTTGGGTTCATAAGAGACGCGGCCTTTTGGGGTCGTCATCTGGTGCATCCCATCGCGGTGAAAATTCATGGCACCCATCGGACAGCCTTTAGGCGCGTTGATTGGGAGTTGAGGAAAGTTCGGCCCGCCCAGCCGTGAGAGTTGCGTGTCCTGATACGAAAAGAGCCGGCCTTGCAGCAGCGGATCATTCGAGAACTCGATACCGGGCACGAGATTCGTCGGTAGAAACGCGACCTGTTCCGTCTCGGCGAAAAAGTTGTCGGGATTCTTGTTCAGCACCAGCTTCCCTACAATCCGCAGCGGCACGATTTCCTCGGGAATGAGTTTGGTGGCATCAAGCATATCGAAGTCGAGCTTCGCTGATGTGGCCTCGTCGATAACCTGCAAGCCGAGTTCCCACTCTGGAAAATCACCGCGCTCGATCGCCTCCCACAAATCCCGTCGATGAAAGTCGGGGTCCTTGCCGTTGATCTTGGTAGCTTCGTCCCACACGACGGATTGCGTTCCGAGTTTCGGCCGCCAGTGAAACTTTACGAAACGTGATTCATCCTTCGCGTTCACGAGGCGGAAAGTGTGGACCCAAAAACCTTCCATCATACGGTAAGAGCCCGGAAGGGCGCGGTCGCTCATCACCCACTGGAGCATGTGATTGATCTCCGGCGTGAGCGAAGCGAAGTCCCAGAATGTGTCGTGCGCGGACCCCGCCTGCGGCATCCCGTTGTGCGGCTCGGGCTTCACCGCATGGACGAGATCGGGAAACTTCATCGCATCCTGGATGAAGAAGACCGGTATGTTATTGCCGACGAGATCGTAGTTTCCTTCGCTCGTGTAAAACTTCACCGCAAAGCCCCGAGCATCGCGCGCCATGTCCGCAGAACCACGCTCACCAGCCACCGTCGAAAAGCGCACGAAGACATTCGTCTTCACTACAGGGTCTTGAAGAAAGGCGGCCTTAGTAATGTCCTTCTGTGATTCAAAGACTTGAAAGTAACCATTCGCGCCTGAGCCCCGAGCATGAACAATGCGCTCCGGGATGCGCTCGTGATTGAAGTGTTGGATCTTTTCCCGGAAGATGAAGTCCTCCAGTAGAACCGGACCGCGAACGCCGGCTTTGAGCTGGTTCTGATCATCCGCGATTGGCAACCCGTGGTTAGTTGTTAGAGTTTCAGCGGCTTTCGTTTCGGTCTGCCTTGCGGTGGATGCATTTGCGGGTTTCTTCGGCGTGATGCTCGCCGGGGTTTCTGGTGGAGCGGCAGCGTTGACCGTCGCACCGAAATGCAGTGATGCGGCGAGTATGATTCTGAACGTGTAGGTTTTCATAATCAGAGGAGCGGTTGTTTGAAATGCGATTAATAGTAGGCCCGGAAAATATTCGCCATGGGGTATAACACGTCCATGCTACCAAATAATCTCCACCTTCGAGCCGCCCTGCACGTTAGCGGACCAGCCGTTTAGCCCTTTCGCGTGCCAGCGGGCGCGGCCTGCGGAGGATGAAATGTGGAAGACTACTTTACTGCGCGGCGTGGGTAAGAGACGAATAAGGCAGGTTAGCAGCGGACTGCCTGTGAGATGCAGCTTGACCGAGTGTGGCGGCGGTCGCCGGCGGATTGCAACTGCGCTATAGGATAGTTGCAGAAAAGGGTGAAGGGTGCGCCGCTCGGGCGATGCCAGCACCGCGTGACGGGCACGAACGCCGCAGCCCCGGCATAGACCGCCTGGCCGACGGTGCCCACCTTGTCCTTGGCGGGCCCAACGCCTTCGTGCGGCATAGCGCGCCGAGGATGGATCGGGCTTTCCTTCGGGTCTTCGGCCAGCGCTTCCGGCGGCAGTTCGGCGGGAAAGTAAAAGCGCGCGCGTGACAGAAGATGTTTCTGGAATTCAGCGAGGAGAAGGGACACGCCATCCGGCACGTCGTCGCCTAGCGTCTTTTCCCACGTCTGTAATGCGGCAAGAATTTCCCCTTCCTTATAGAAGGCAACATACGGCGCGTCGTGCAGAGGCGGCAGCGCCATGAAGGTGCGGGTGTCCGGTCCAAGGTGCCAGAGCCAAAGATGACTGAGGATGCTGGCGAGGCAGACGATGCTGATATCCTTGTAATGCGATTTGCCGGTGATGCGCCACAGCCGTGCCAATGCGACGGCAGTAAACGCGGTCGTGTTCGTCTGATAGAGGACGCCGAAGGCCAAGCACGCCAGCTTTTGCGCACTTCGCTCCGCTTCCTCCATATGCTTCTGCTCGTGCGTTAACTCGTAAGCCTGGAGCATGATGTGAACATATAACCCGGCGGCATCTTGTTCACCGCCTTCGCCGTCGCCGGTCTCCTCCTTGCTCACCTTGAGCGTCCGCTGATCGTAGAAGACCGGCCAGTCATAGTCGAAATGATGCGCCACGCGGATCACAGTCGCCAGCGAATCGAGAAAAAACGTGCGCGCCGCGTCATCGCCCATTTTTGCCATCCGCCCAAAGTTCATCAGCGTGTGGAGGAGATACCACGAGTCCATAAGGAAATGGTGCTCCTCCTCACTGCGTTCTTCTTTGTCGAATTTCACGCCAGGCAACCAGCGCACGGGAGCTTTGATTTTCGTGTCGTAAAAACTGGCGGGCACATGGCGCAGTTCAGCGAGCAGCGGCACCGGTCGACGCTGCCACGCGGCGTATTCCATGAGCGGCACGATGATGGCTCCCTGCACCATGCTTTCCGGCGGTTTTGCAGAACAATTGACACACGCCTGCACGTAAAGACGGCCTTTGATCTTGCGGCAGCAGCCGGTGCCGGGGATCAGCGCGCGCAAAGATTTTTTGGGCAGCACGGGCCAGTCGTAAAACTCGGACTCCGGCTGCCACAGCAGCGGATAGATGCGACCCAGCGCGCTGAGGAAACATTCTGCCGCTCGAACGTCACCCTTGGTCACACCGCGGTGGAACTCGACGAAGGCATCCTGTATGACGACTGGCTTGCCAGCCGCGAGCTTACCAGCGGGCACTGCGTAGCCAGCATCGGGCCAATGCACGGCCACGCACCCAGCGAAATCCGCACCGGTTTGCCGGGCGAAGTCCGAAAGCGCGGTTACGTTTTGGAAATAGAAGACCGTGCCGCCCGGCGGGCCCGGAATTTGGAGAAACATCTGCGGCGCAGTGTTGCCCGTCTGGCAAGTAAGCAGTCGCGCCTCGCCCGCGCAAGCATTGAGCTTGCCATCAAGGAGGCACATGTCGCGCGGCATCGCTTCGATTTTCAATTGTGCACTTGGCGTGAGTGTGGTCGTGCACCGGAGAAGCGTGCCGGGGCTTTCGAGAATGGTCAGCCGCACGTGGTATTTGCCGAACCCGCCGCGCGCAGTGATCTCCATTTCTGCGGGCGTCCGCTGGATCAGCCGCAAGGAGCGAAAGCCCGCTGGATCAAACGGCACACGCATCCCCACTTTCAGATTACGCGCGAGGGAAAAGATGAGCCACACACCAAGATGCGTCTGCCGGATTTCCATCGGCACTTTTGTCTTAAACAAATGCGGCAGCACTTTGGCCTTGCGCAACACCTGACCCAGTCCAGCAACCCATTGCGACATCGGCGTGGGCTTCAATACCTGATCCGATAGCGTTGGAGTTCCTTTCACTGCGGCGGCTTTTTTCGGATGCGTTGATCCTGCACCATGATGGTGATGACGAGACAGAAGCCACCCGTGGCCGCGAGTAAAAAGCAGACGATGGCCAGACCTGGATAGCCTAAAAGTCGAAAACTGCTCTCCACCCGCATCAACAGGCACGCACCCATGATCAAGGCACCGAGCACTATGCCGGTGGTGATACGGTTGGCGATTTTTTGAAAGCCTTCCATGACCAGCTTCGCATCCACGGCTTTGATCTTCACCACCAGTTCTTGATTCGTGATCGCATCCATGATGCGGTTTAGACGTGTGGGCAGTTTGCCGATGAAGTCTTTCATCTCCAACAGCGAGCTGAACAGGCTGCCCTGGGTGGCTTCCTTATTCATGAGCTGGGACATCAACTCGCTCACATTGCGGCGGATGGAGGCATTGGGATCAAAGGTGGGATCGATTATCTTACCCACTTCATCGAGCTGCAGCAATGTCTTGCCCAGCAAGGTCAACTCACCGGGCACATGCAGTCCGTCCTCGGCCGCATTGCGCGTGACCTCCAGCAGCGTGGTTCCCGCATTGAGCTGTTGCAGCCCTTTATTCTGGCTCTCGGCCAGAAGCTGGCTGACCCGGCTGCGAAACTCCATCTGCTTAAAATCTTCATCTTTCTGACTGAGAGAGATCACAAGGTCGGCGGCGTCATCGCCCCTACCTTCACTAATCGCCAGCAACAGTTTGATGAGGTTTTCCTGCATCGTCGGCGTGGTGTGACCGACCATGCCAAGATCAAGCAAGGCAATGTGGCCGTCATCGGTGAGAAAGACATTGCCGGGATGAGGGCCAGCATGAAACAAACCGTCCAAAAGCACTTGCTTCAGGTAAGCCTTGAACAAAGCCTCTGCCAGTTCGGCACCATTAAGCTCCAAGCGTGCAAGAGGGCTGATGCTGGTGATCTTTCGGCCACGGACACAGTCCATCGTGAGCACGCATTTCGTGCCATAGTCCGCAATCGGCTGCGGCACTTGTATAAGTTCGAAGTCCTTAAGATTCTCACCGACGGTGATAAGGTTCTGTGCCTCACGCTCATAATTCAGCTCATGCTGGATGGATACGCGAAATTCCTCCACGATGGTGACAAAGTGGTATCGACGGCCCGTGTCGGTATGCGCGTCGTGAAACGCGGCGATGTCTGCCAGCACTTCGAAGTCCTCTGCGATCTGCGGGCGGATGTTGGGCCGTTGCACTTTGACCACGACGAGGCGGCCATCACGCAAAGCCGCTGAATGCACCTGTCCCAACGAGGCGGCTGCCATCGGCACCGGATCGAGCTGGAGAATGCCTTGGATAAGCGCACGCCCAGCTCTGCAGTCACGATCTGCTCCACTTCTTCAAAGGAGAAAGGCTTTACCTTGTCTTGCAGTCGCGCCAGCGCTTTCAGATAAGGCTCGGGCAGCAAGTCCGGTCTGCCTGCCAACACTTGGCCGAGCTTCACATATGTCGGCCCCATGGCTTCAAGGTCATCCGCCAGTTGATCCGGCGTGGCCTTGCCATCGACCTCTGGCTTCAACTCTTTGGCATCGACCTCGTCATCGTTGCCCATGTGCTGCACCAGATCGGACCGTCCGTATTTCCAAAAGATCTTGGCGATT
>JAYVZW010000423.1:0-3590 GCA_043783015.1 Verrucomicrobiota bacterium | reverse complement strand
GAGGTGGAGGTGGTTCAGCGACGGCAGGTGGAACATCATTGGCGGAACTTGGGCCCGGTGCCGATTCTGCAGAGCGTGCCACCAGCCGCCCGGTCGGCCAGCAAACCGGGCGTGCCGGACGTGAATTTCCCGAGGAATTCAAGAGCGGTCTTGATGCCTATTTTAACAAGCTCGAAGTGCAGGGGGGAGCGAAACCATGAGGCGTGATTTACATCGAAGCCACTTGGCTTGTTTTTTCTGCGTCTTGCTGGCGCTGACCTTCAGGCCGTTGTGCGCGGAGGAGAGAGAGAAATTCCCCCAGGAAGTGGAGAAGCCCCTCGCGGAACTCGAAAATAAAGCGGTGGACCTGAAGTCAACCGCTCTGATGGAGGAGTTAAAAAAGTCCGTCAACGAGATCGCGGATTCTATCAAGTTGGGGGAAGATGCAAAAAAGCGCCTGGAGGTGGAGGCCAAGGCCGTGGTAGATCGCTCCCTTGTGTCATGGAGGGACAGGCTGGATTCGCGTCTGCGCCCATTTTTGCGCCAGGATATCAAGGAGTCACTGGCGCTGATGTCCGAGTGGCCTGCGGAAATGCTGATCAAAAGCGGATTCGTTCCCGAGTCTGAAAAGCTCACGGATCAGGATGATTGGAAAAATGCGCTCAAGAAAATCCTCGGACCTGAGCAGCTGGCCGCCATGGAAAAGCAGGTTCGAGATCGCGAGCAGGCTGCGGAAAAGGAAATACAGGAACAGCTCAAACCCTTGCTGGAGAAAATGAGAAAAAACCAGGATCTCGTCTTCAAGGCTGAGGCCGGGGATGTGAAGTCCGTCCTTGGGCTGGCCGGTGAACGGGCAAAAAAATTGGAGGATCTGGCCCGGGAAGCAGCGAAACGCAATGCTGACGCCATCGAGAAACGATGGGCTGAAAAGATGCGCACCATGAATCAACAGATGCGCGCGCGCATTGCCATGAACCGCGGTGGCCGGACAACTTCATTGGATGATGGCGCTGAATCATCACCGGACTTGGAGGAATGGAAAAAAAACCTGAAGGAATTTTTAACAGCGGAAGAACAAAAGCAATGGGAAGTGGCTTCAACCTCGCGTCAGTCCAAACAGGACAAGGCTATGGCGATGATGTTTATCTCGCAGATGGATTCCGCAGTGTTTTTCACGGCCTCACAGCGGGAAAAGCTGGAACCTCTGGCCGTCAAAGCCATGGCCAAAGTAACGATCAGGGAGAGGGAAAACTTCTCGTTCAACGCCAGCTACGGAGCGAATATCAACAAGGAGGAACTGAAACTCATCCTGGATGAAAAGCAGATGCAACACTGGAAAGAGACCAGCGAAGGTGTGCGGGGGCGGGGCAATGGGGACGATGGAAACGACAAGGCTGGTGCAGCAGAAATCGCCAGCGATGAGGAGGAGGATAAGGAGGCCATTTTATCCGCCTACTTGCATTCGCGTGACAAGTCGCAGCGCAACCGGCTGGCTAAGGGGCTTAGCGTTAAACTTGAAGATATTCAGCGCGTGGTGAAACTTTCTGAGGAAAGCGCCAAGCGGCTGGAGATCGCTTCGAGAGGGGCGGCGGAACATGCCCTCGATTTCTGGCGTCCAAATTTTGAAAACTGGGTGCGCAGCAGCATGATAAGTGTTGATTCGAAGACACTCAAGCAGCGGCTTGCGGCACTTAGCAGGGACATTAATTTTGGAGAGCAGGGGTCCTCATTTGATCAGCCAATCTGGACCAATACCGTGACGGATGTGCTCACGGACTCACAGATGGAATTATGGATGAACGAAGTGAACGGGCGGAAGAACTACCATGACCGTGCCCGAGTTCTCATGATCCTTTCGGAACTGGACCGTCGGTTTCACCTGAGCCTGGATCAGTTTCAGAAACTGGAACCGCTGCTGGCTGAAGCCGTTGCGGAATACGCCATGGATTTCAACCGCATGTTTGGCGGTTCCGGGGAAATGCCGCGTTACATGATCGTATTGCTGGCCGGAGTTCCCGAGAGCAAAACAAAGAGCATCCTGACGCCTGAGCAATTCGAGCAATGGCAAAATGCCGACAATCAGCAATTCAAAAGCTGGTGGGAAAATATCAAGTCCAGTCACGACGCACGCAGCAAAAGGGTAAAGAAAAAATGAAGGGAATGACTTTACAGGATTCATTCGGAATTCGTTGCTGTCACGCCGCAGCAATGGTCTCGATGATCCTGCTGGCATTCTCTTGCAGGCTTGCATCAGCCGAGGAGGTCACTGCGAAAGTAAAATTGCCTGATGAAGTGGAAAGGTCCCTGGCTGCGCTTGTGAATTTTGCAGCAGTGATCAAGTCCAACGCGCTGGTGGAAGACATGACCAAGGTAGTTGCCGGAATTGTCGATGCCACCAAGACAGGGGATGAGGGCCAAAAGCAGTTGGAGTCCGAAGCCAAAGCTGCCGTGGAGAAATCGATTGCGCCATGGAAGAAAGATTTGGAGACACGGCTCCGGCCATTTCTCAGTGATGAAATCAAAACATCTTTGGATACGCTGGCGCAATGGCCGGCGGAAATGCTGGTGAATAACGGATTTATCAACGAGCCGGCCAAGCCCGCCGAACAGCAGGAATGGAAAGACTCCTTGAAAAAAATCCTCTCGCCCGGGCAAATCGCCGCGATGGAACAAATAGCGCAAAGTCGCGAGCAGGCACTGGAGAAAGAGATACAGGACTACCTCAAACCCCACGTGGCAAAAATGCGCAAACGCCAGGTGGTCATGTTGAAGAGCGAGGCCGAAGACTTGAAAAAAGTTGCAGAGATGAACGGGGAGCGGGCAGGGAAAGTGATTGAAATGGCACTGGTGGCGGCCAGGCGCAATGCTGATGCCATTGAGAAGAGATGGGCAGGGGAAATACGAGGCTTACCCGATGAGGCGCGCATGCAGTTGAACATGAACAAAGACGAGTCGCCATTCATGAACGAGGACGAAGATGCGCCACTGGCGATGGAAGTATGGAAAAAAGAGTTGATCGAATTTCTGTCTCCGGACGAACAGAGACGCTGGGCCGCAGTCTCTGTATCGCGCAAAAAACGGCAGAGCAGGGCACTGTCTGCATTGGTGGTATCGGAAATTGATTCCAAGGTGTTTTTGACGGCGGCACAGCGGGATAAGCTGGAGCCATTGGCCGAAATGGCCATTACGCCCAAGACCAAGATCGAATGGGATAACTTTTCGTTCGAAGGGAACGACCTTCTCAATTTGCTTCAGGACAAGCTCAAGCTTGTCATTGATGAAAAACAGCTGCGACATTTGAAAAATCAGAACGAAAACGAAGTCGCGGATGGCAGAACTGTGGAAAGCAGGGGCAAGAAAAAAAAAGCCAGCAGCGTGGGTGACACTGATCTCGATGTGGAGGACATTCTATCCGTCTTCTTTCATGCTCACGATGCGGAGCAGCGCAGCCGCCTGGCAGATGGGATGCTCGCAAAGCTCGAAAGCATTCAGCGGGTGGTCAAACTTTCCGAGGAAGGCTCCAGGCGTCTGGAGATGGCAACCAGAGGGGCGGCGGAACATGCGCTTGATCTTTGGCGTCCGAATTGTGAACAATGGGTGCGCAACAGCAT
>JAYVZW010000422.1:0-10813 GCA_043783015.1 Verrucomicrobiota bacterium | reverse complement strand
GCTGGCCACCCTGACTTCCTTTGCCGAGACTCAACCCGAGGAAAAACCCGCGACCAAAGAAGCCGCTGAAAACTCAAAAGACAAACCGAAAGACGGCGATAAGCCCAAGGCCGAGGAAAACGAAAAGGGCAAGGAAAAGGAAAAGCCGAAATCAGCCGTCACCAAGCACTCCATCACTATCAATGACCGGAAGATTGACTACACCGCCACCGCCGGGTTGATGCCATTGAAAGACAAGGATGGCAAGACCACCACGGCGCACATTTTCTTCATCGCCTACACCAAGGATGGCGTTGACGATGCCGCAAAGCGCCCGCTCACCTTCTCGTTCAATGGCGGCCCCGGGTCATCCTCCGTGTGGATGCACATGGGGTTGCTTGGCCCCAAGCGCGTGAAATTGCAGGACAACGGTTTTGCTGTCGCGCCGCCTTACGAGTTTCTGGATAATGATCAGTCACTGCTTGATGAGACAGACCTTGTTTTTATTGATCCCGTGGGCACCGGTTACAGCCGTCCTGAAAAGCCCGATGACGGGAAGAAATTCTGGGGACTCAAGGAAGACACGCAGAGCGTCGCGGAATTCATCCGCCTTTACGTCACGAAGAACACACGCTGGACTTCGCCCAAGTTCCTCATCGGCGAGAGCTACGGCACCACCCGCGCGGCGGCCCTCAGTGGTGAGCTGCAACAGAGGCACCACATGAACCTCAACGGCATCATGCTCCTCAGCACCGTCTTGGATTTTCAGACCATTCACTTCGGTGACGGAAACGATCTCCCTTATGTCCTTTTCCTGCCGACCTACACTGCCACCGCGTGGTATCACAAAAAACTCCCCGCCGACCTGCAAAAACTCCCGCTCAATGAAGTGCTCAAACAAGCCGAAGCCTTCGCGCTCGGCGACTTCAATCAGACGCTCCTGCGCGGCACCTCCATCGAGCCCGCCAAGCGCGCCGCCATCGTGAAACAAACCGCGCGCTTCACCGGCCTGACTGAGTCTTATGTGGATCGCGCAAATTTACGCATCACCATGCAGCGATTCGGTGCCGAACTCCTGCGTGAACAAAGTCTCAATATTGGCCGCTTTGACAGCCGATACACCAGTTTCATGCGCGACACGCTGTCTTCCAGTGCCGGGCGCGACCCCAGCTTCGACGCCGTGGGCAGTGCCTATGCATCCACGTTTAACCAATACATCCGCGCCGAATTGAAATTCGAAGAAGACCAGCCCTACACCATTCTCGGCGGTGTCGGCCAGTGGAACTGGGGTGAGGAAAACAGCTATGTGAATGTTGCCGAAACGTTGGCCGAGGCCCTGACGTCAAATCCCTTCATGAAGGTCCACGTCTCCTGTGGCCTCTACGACCTCGCCACCCCCTGGCTCGCCAGCCGCTACACCTTCAACCATCTCAACACCAATCCTGCCTTTGCGAAAAATATCATCATCGACGACTATACTGCCGGGCACATGATGTATCTCAATCTGCCGGATTTAAAGAAGCAGAAGATCGATCTGGCAAAGTTTATTTCCGGCGCGTCTGGGAAGTGAGATAAAAAGTCGGATGACGGAGTATTTGTTATCTGCCGTCATATCGGCCTGCTGCGGGTCGCTTCATTGAGCGAGCCGCAAGATGGGCAGGCGCTCATGGTTTTCCTGTCAGGGTTGTCGTAGATGTTTCCGCAAATGCGGCACTGGACGAGATATTGTTGCACCTTTTTTTCATGTCGCCGCTGGGACATCACGGCAAGCAACCAGAGCAGACCGAGCAACAGGACACCGACAGCAAGTCCGATGATCAGCAGTGTGGTGAGTGAAACGGGGATCATGGAGCAGAAGGACTGACGGCCCAGTTCAATGTGGCGAGGCCCCACACCGGAGTGTCAGCCGGTTGAGATGCATCTGGTTCGAAACGCAGTTGTTGCATCAAGCCGATCAGCCTGGCAGCTTCACTATTTTTTTCCGGATTGCCCGTAGGCAGGGCGAAGGTGACGCGCCCTCCCGAATTCACGCCAATTTTGAAACGCCATGCTTCAGGGTCTGATATGGCTGCGGCCGGGAATTCAGGACGAAAGGTGAGCTTCCTGGAAGCCAGCGCACCTGTGACATTCACTTCCAGCAGGGGGGCAGCGGCGGATGATGTTTCCGACGGCGGCAGCCGATGCAATTCGCTCAAATCCAAGCGAGGCAAAATGGGGGCAGTGACATCAAGCAATCGCAACGGTGCCACAGCGGAATTACGTTGGGGCACATCTAGTATTTTCAGTTCGTGTTTTTCATAGAGTGGATGAAAAACCGGAGCATGATCATCAAGGTTCAAGGCGTTTTTTTGCTGGTTGGCCGAAGGAATGACCATGAAATCGCGGTCCGCCACATGGTTGATGGCAGCTAGAGAAGCGGGATCCAAGGGATTCAGAATCACGATCTGCTGGGCTACGGGAATGAAACGCTGAGTCTGAGGATACACTACACGAAAGAGAAAAAAGAAGACTGACAACGCCAGCACAGTCACCGCGATCCACAGCAGCAAGCGCCCCAATTGTCCCTTGGGCTTGCGCCAGTCGAAAATCAGCGCGGGTTTTGGAGGTGAAGTATCCGGCATTGGCAGAGATTCAAACTCGGAATTAGAGGCTTGTCAGGCTCAATGTTGACCTTGATCACCGGGCACGCGCCTAGGGAGCGGTTGCCTCGGCCGGCGGCTGGGTGGCATAGGCCACTTCAAAGCCGAGCGCGAGGGCGGTGTTGCTGGCCTGAAGCACGCGACCGAACGGGGCCATGGCATCCGCGTGAATGATGACCCGGTTACTTTCGCGCTTTGCTTGCAACAGCTTTTTTTTCAAACTTTCCAGCGACTCCGGTTCTCCGTCGAAATAGAATACCTGATCGCCCGATGACGCGACGGTGATGACGCGCGCGCGGTCGAATCCAGTGAGGCGCGAGGCACTCTCCGGGAGTCGCACATTGACTCCGCTCTGAATGACAAAGGTGGAGCCGAGCAGGAAGAAGACCAGCAGCAGCGTGAGCACGTTCAGCACAGGGCCGAGGTAGAGCCAGAAGCTCTGCTTGGGCAGGCGGCTCTCAAGCTTCATGGTGGCAAGATAGTGCGCGACTCAGGCGTTGCGTCCGCGTTTGCGCGAAGCATCGGTGGCGGCATCGCGGAATTCGACGATCTGCGCTCCGGCATTTGCGGAGGCGGGCGCGGCTATTTCGCGATTGTCCTCCAGGATGTTGACGATCTCGATGCCGGCGCGTTCGAGATCATTCATGATGTGCCGTGATTTGGCTGCGAGGAAGGCGTAGAAAAGATAGCTGGGAATGGCAACGACAAGCCCGAGGGCCGCGTTGACGAGACTAGTGTAAACGCCGTGGGCCACATCGGCAGGGGTGGCGTAGCCGTTCACGTTGTTGAGCTTGGTGAAGGTGTCCATCAGGCCGATAATGGTGCCCAGCAGGCCGATGAGCGGCGCGGCGTGCGCGATGCCGTGCAGCACGCTGAGGTAGCGCTCAAGCCGGGGCACTTCGAGCTGTCCGGCTTCCTGGACGATTTCCTTGAGCTGTTCGCGCGGGGCTTGATGGCGCAGCAAGGCGGCATGAAGCACGCGACCGACTGGCACCCGGGTGGCCACGCATTCCTGCAACGCTTCCGCATGGTTTTTTCTGCGGATAAGGCTGGCCAGCCCGGCGAGGAATTCACCGATGTTCATGCTGGCGCGGTGGTAATAGGCCAAACGCTCCGCGAAGATGGCAAGGGCCAGGGCGAAGCAACTGAGCAGCAACCAGACTAGCGGACCTCCTTTGGACAATAGTTCAGACATGGGGCAGGTGCGTTAAGTTCGTGAAACTGCTCCCCGCGTTCAGGGAGTGAATGCCAAGACTCGTAATGATTTAGAAGATGACATTGTAGCGAATTTCATGCCGATGCAATCAATGATCGCTATCAGGGGTATATTTGAGTAGTTAACATAACTTAATCAATTGAGCAAGGACAGCTTCTATCAAGTTGATGCAGGTATGTTTTCCAGTTTCCAGCCCACGATTTGCATCTAAACTTGGCTGGTTCCCGCACACATCATGCTCCTAATCATCGACAACTACGACTCCTTTACCTACAACCTCGTCCAGTATTTCGGCGAGATGGGGGCGGTGATGGAAATCCGTCGCAACGATCAGCTTACGCTGGATGACATCGCACGGCTCAAGCCCGATCACATTTGCATTTCGCCGGGGCCTTGCACGCCGAATGAGGCGGGGATCAGCAACGATGTGATCCGCAAATTCGGCGCGAGCACCCCGCTCCTCGGCGTCTGTCTGGGGCATCAATGCATCGGTCACGTCTTCGGCGGTGATGTGGTGCGCGCGGGACGGTTGATGCATGGGAAAATCTCCCGGATGCATCATACCGGGAAGTCGGTCTTTGCGAATATGCCGCAGAATTTCGAGGCCACGCGCTACCACAGCCTGCTGGTGAAGCGCGAGACCTTGCCCGAGTGCCTGGAGATCACGGCGACCGCGCTGGACGATGAAAATGAAATCATGGGCCTGCGTCATCGCGAGCTGCCCATTCACGGCGTGCAGTTCCATCCCGAGAGCATTCTCACCCAGGAAGGGAAGCGTCTTTTGAAGAATTTTCTGGAAATGCGCGCCTGACGGCATGATGGTAGCTAATCAAACTCGAAACCCCTCGGGTTAAATAATATGTCCCGCCTCGTATCGCTTCGCGAAGCTCTCGAACAGTCGCCGGACAATGTTGCCCTGCTTCTGCTCTACGGTCACGCTTGTCTGGATGAAATTCAGCTCGAGGAGGCGCATGAAACTTTTGCGCGCATTCTTGGCATCGAGCCGGATCACATCGAAGCCCAGCTGGGACTGGCGCGCACCATGGTGCTGCAAGGCGACACCAGTGCCGCCGCCGTGCGCGTGGAGCGCATTCTCCAGCGTCAGCCGCAGAGCGTATCGGCGCATCTTCTCCTCTGCCGCATCCACCTGACGGAAAATAACAAGCCCAAGGCACTGGAGCATTACAACCGCGCGCTGGACATCGATTCATCCGCAGCCGACCCCGCGCTGGAGGCGGACCTCGGCCGCAGCGTCAAGCCTCAGACCAAGGACCGCATTGTCAGTCCGCTCGATCTGCTGGACGACGATGATGACGCCGCCGAGCTTCAACAGGAAATTTTTGACGATCCCTTTGATGAGCCTCCTTACGAATGGAGACCGGAAACTTTCTTTACTCCCGGCGACGGCGAGCGGCTGAAATGCACGTTCGCCGATGTCGGGGGCATGGAAGCGCTGAAAGAGGAAATCCGGCTGAAGATCATTTACCCTCTGCAGCATGTCGATCTTTATAAAGCCTACGGACGCAAAACCGGCGGCGGCATTCTTCTCTATGGCCCGCCCGGTTGCGGGAAGACGCTCATGCTCCGTGCCACGGCAGGTGAGGTCTCCTGCAATTATCTCGCCGTCGGATTGCACGAGATTTTCGATCCCTATTACGGCAGCATTGAGCGCAACCTCCACCAGATTTTTGAAACCGCGCGCGCCAACTCGCCTTGCGTGCTCGTCTTTGACGAGATCGACAGCATCGCGCCCGACCGCCGCCATACACGCGACACGCAAGTGCGCAATGTGGTCAACCAGTTCCTCAGCGAGCTGGACGGCATTCGCACGGAGAACCAGCGCATCCTCGTCATCGGCGCGACGAACTCGCCGTGGCAGCTCGATCCCGCGCTGCGCCGTCCTGGTCGTTTTGATCAGGCCATCTTTGTTCCGCCGCCCGATGCTGCCGCCCGTTTGCAAATCATCCGGCTCCTTGGGAAAGACAAACCCGTCGGCCAGATTGACGAAGCCGCGCTCGCTGCAGCCACCAAAGGCTTTTCTGGCGCGGACTTGAAATGGGTTTTCGATCGTGCCACCGAGGTCGCTCTCTCCGGAGCCATCCACGCAGGACGCACTGTCCCCATCAGCATGGAATCGCTTCTCAAAGCCGCTGCCAGTCACTCGCCCAGCACTCAGGCCTGGCTCGAAGGCATCCAGCAAAGCGTCCCCACCGCTCCGCACGACGCCCTCTACAACGAGGTCAGGAAGTTTTTACAAGCTGCGCCGAAGCAATCGTGAGTGCGCAGCGCAGGAGTAGAAGCGGCGCCCTCGCCGCTTATGAACGCCGTGTTCTGCCGCTACGCGTGCAGTGATCGCGGCGACGAGGGCGTCGCTTCTACCCCGGCCCATCATCAGACTTTTGGGGTCGTGGTGGCTTTCTTCGCCGTCATCTTGAGCATGACAAAGTAGAGCAAGCCGATCACGGCGATCGCGCCCACAATCCAGAGCAACTCATGCTTGATGGCATGGATCATCTTTTCCGGGTCTTTGATAATATCCGGCTGACGCTCCTGCAAACCCTTCCCATACCACGCCAGTATCGAGCACCAGATCGCCGAGCCGACGATGGTCATCACACTGAAAATGCCGAACCGCATCTCCAGCACGCCCGCCGGAATAGAGATCAAATGCCGCACCACTGGCAGCAGCCTCGCGAAGAAAATGCCTCCCGCCTCATAGCGTTCCGCAAAATGCTCCGCGCGCTTCAGTTTCGCCTCGTTGATGAAAAAATATTTCCCCCACCTTGTGATCACCGCCAGCCCCAGCCAGCGCGAGACCCAGTAAGTGATGGCCGCGCCGATCCACGAGCCTAGCGTCCCCGCCGCGACCACACCCAAAAGGCTGAGTTTGCCCTGCGCCGCCAGAAACGCGGCGGGCGGAATCACAACCTCGCTCGGCACCGGGAAAATGGAGCTTTCCATTGCCATCAGAATGATGACACCCAGGTAGCCCCAGTCCTGAACCCATTGAAACCAGACTTCGATAAGATGATGCAGCATGAGGCGCTGTGTTTAGCAGCGGTGGAGAAAATTTGCAATGGTTTGCGGAAGGGGAGTTTGTTATGAGTTGCGATTGGCAGGCAAACAACTGCAAACCATTGCAAACTACGGACAACAAACGCGATCGCCGCATCCTGGGAGTCCAGAGCGCCGCGCAGACCTACCACCTGCAACCGCGTGCCCGGTGGTGCGAGACTGGATTCAATCATTTCCCCGAAATCGGTCTAGTTGCCCAAGGCTTGCAGTTCAGCCTTGGCGAATCCAAACGTCGGCATGCCCGCATGGGCGGTGCTCAGACACTTCTGAAAGTAGGCGCCGGCGGCATTCTTGTCGCCGTCCAGCAGCTTCCTTATGCCGACGAAAAACCAGAAGTCGCAATTCGAATCATATCTTAGATATCCCGACCAATACTTTTCTTCGCCCGCCTTTTCCAAATCCTGCTCGTTGATCTTGCCGCACAGATAGTCCGCGGTCTTCAAGTCCCGCTCACTGTGCTTGCCATTCGACGATCCCTTCATGTAGCTAGCCAGTTCACCGTTCGCCGATTCCCTCTCTCCCAGGCGCGCGCGGATGATCCAGATGTAGAAGTGCGCCGCATCCATCAGGCGAGTATTTTGTCCATCGTCCAGCCCACACCGCTGCCGGAAATCGGCAAGTGCCTCCGTCCAATTGCGCTGCAAAAATTCGGTCAAGGCGCGGTGATAGTAGGGGTCAGGCGCTTTCGGATCAATCTCTACTGCGCGGGTGAAGTCCGCCACGGCACCCGCGAGGTCGCCCTTGGTCCTTTTGCAAATTCCGCGGTTGCTAAAGTCGAGGATGGATTTCGGATTGAGAAGCAGCGCGTGGTCGCAGTCTGCAATGGCACCGTCAATATCTTCCTTGTTCAGCCGTGCAACGGCGCGATTCGTGTAGGCACCGATCAGCTTCGGATCGTTGGGATCGATCTCCAGCGCGCGGGTATAGTCCGCCACCGCACCATCAAGATCATGGTTGCCTTCTTTCAGGATCCCGCGCTTGTAGTAAGCGAGCGCGAATTTCGAATCAATCTCGAGGGCCTGATGGAGATGATTGCTGGCTTTGTAAGATTCGCCGATGTCCATGTAGGCACTTCCGCAGTCGAGATGGAACTGCGCATTATTCGGATCAAGGCGACAGGCATCGTCGAAATCGCTTGCGGCGCCCACGGCCGCCTCAGGGTTAGTCAGGCCCTGTCTGGCTTTGCCACATTTGTAGCGATAGGACGCCTCTTTCGGGTTGAGAATGGCAGCTTGTTGAAAATCTCCCGCAGCCCCTAGAAAATCCCCAGACTCGAGCTTCTGATCTCCGCGTCTGGCCAGATCCACGGCCTTGGCACGATCCCGGTTGCATCCCGGCATCAGGATGATAATTGCGCAGAGGAGGAGCAGACTGGAGGTGGTCTTCATAGTGGAGCACAGTGGCGTGGGTGCCCGACACAAACCAGCTAAATCTTTAAGCGCAACCAATTTCGTATTGCGCGGAAATCCTCGTTTTTGGACGGCTCAGTAACAAGGGAAGGAGGGTTGACGGTGACGTGAGTGGAAGCGGGAGGTGTCTGTCCCGATTCAGGTTGCGTCATTCCGGACTTTAATGGCTTGTCGATGAGAAATCGGGTCGCCCATACAATACTTTTGCATCCATGCTTGACGGAGTCCTTAGATCGGCTTAAATCGGCTCCATAAACCCAAATCTAGATGCCATGATTAGATCATTATCGCTTATCGCCGCCCTCGTTGTCTTGGGCAATGTCTCGCCCGTTTCTGCTGAGCAGAAGTCTTTTCCGGAGAAAGAACCGGTGCTTGCTTTCGACTTGCCGGAGAAGTGGACGTTTGAGCCCAAGTCCGGGAATGTCTGGGAAGTGTCCTCACCGAGCGGTCGGTTCAAGATCCGGGCCGAGGTCCTCCCGGTGGCGGCCAGCATGGAGGAGTTCAAGAAGTGTGCCAATGAGAAGCCGGGGATGTTCCTGAAGACCCGCCAGGTGGAGGAACCGTCGGAAGCGACCGAGCAGGGATTTTCTGGATTCCGCGAGATGGTTGAATTCGAACTGAATGGCAACACCAAAGCGCATGGCTGTTGGGCGCTGATCAAGGTGAACGAGAAATCGTCCCTCTGGGTCATGTCGATGATTGATGAGGATAACATTCCGAGGGAGGAAGCCAAGCAGGTCGACAAGTTTCTCGATTCCGTGAAGCGTGTTACAAAATAGTGCTGCACGCACCGACACGAAGAAGCGGAGACAGGCACCACTCTGGAAGCCCGCAACCGTCACCCAAAGGCTTGTCCCACTGCCAGTCTTGGTCAAAATTCACCTTTGCTTCCCCTGTGGGGGCTTCCATGCACCAGTTAAAATCCATCCTTCACTTCATGATCAAACCATTTTATCTCACCGCAGTCCTCGCCCTCTCTTCCTTCGCATTTCCCGCCTCGGCGGAGCAGAAGTCCTTCCCGGAGAAAGATCCGGTGCTAACCTTCGATTTGCCGGAAAAGTGGACGCTCAGATCGGAGTCCGCCGATGGCGGAAGCCTTCGTTCCGCGAGCACTGCACTCAAGGTCCAAGCGAAGGTCATCCATGAGGCTGCCAGCATGTCACTCTTCAAGAAATTGTTCGATGAGGATCAAGGGGCCAATGCAAACCTGACGCATAGGAAGATCACCGGCAAGATGAATGGGCCGTCAGAAGATGGTGTGCAGGGATTCACCGGCTACCACGCGACTGCCGAGGTCAACTTCGACGGAATCCTGGACCGGGATGCCGCTTGGGCCTTGATCAGGGTAAACGAGAAAATGTCTGTATGGCTGACGGCCCTGCTTGATGAGAAATCCTCTCAAGAAGATAGTGCAGGGATGCGCAAGTTTCTCGAATCCGTGAAGCCTGCCAAGAAGTCCACGGTGTCCGCCGCCTTGCCGGGGCAGAAATTATTTCCGGAGAAGGATCCCATCATCAGCTATGAATTGCCGGAGAAGTGGACAGCCAAGGTGGACGATAATGGCCGCCTCAAGATCGGACCGCCTGACGAGTCGATCGTCATCAACGCTGCTCCCTATTTTGGAACGTTAAGCATGTTCAATAAAATGCTGCCACCCCGGGTGGAAGGCGTCGAGGAAGCCACCGAGATCGAGAAACCCGCCGAGCACACGGAGCGGGGACTTACCTTCCGCACGGCCATCTACGCTGCCAAGATCAAGGGCAAGCCGGGCAGATGCTTCATGATGATGTTCAAGGGCGACGAGTATCACTGCCTGAATATGAGCATGGCGGCTCCTGACGAACTTTCCGCCGAGAACAAGGCGGACATGGGCAAGTTCGTGAAGTCCATCTCGGCTCCCGCTAAATGACGTTCCCGTAGTGGCGCTCTCGTTTGCTGGAGGAAAGTTCATCCAGAAGCTCAGCGGGAGGAAAAGGCTCAAACTGCAAGGCATACTCACCCAGCGAGGACGCGATGAGCGCCGCCCGGTGTTTGAGGAAAACATCTTGCCGCTTACGCTTGGCACTACCATAAAGTTTGGTGGAAAAGCCCGTCAGGAAAGGTGGTAAATTGCTCACACGAAAAACTACCAGAAAGCGGACTTTTCCACTAGCTCTTTTTTCCACATAATATACATTTAATTCGCCGAGACCCTGCCTTAACTAAGCACCATTCGGGTCAGTCCTGAATGGTGCTTAGTTAAGCCGCAGCGCGGTAACTGGAACGGTGGAGGATTTCGACATATTGAGCGCGTGGAGCCGTGAGCAAAGGGAACGGTTTTGGGCGTTTTTTCAGGGCTCGTGGTTCCTGTCTTCCCGGGCGCCTGTCCAGGAGCTTGGTGCTGATGATTTCGATGTGCGTTCGATGCAGGGTTTCTCGTTTGCGGGCGTGATGTTTATGCCCCCGGTAGTTGCTGCGGTAAGAGACAACGATATCGAGCACTCCTTTGAACCCCA
>JAYVZW010000421.1:0-10823 GCA_043783015.1 Verrucomicrobiota bacterium | reverse complement strand
CCCCCGCCCTGCCGCTGCCGATGATATGCGGACGATAAGGCATCTCCAGGACATCCGGCATGTGGCAAGTCGCAGAGGTGTCGAGAATCGCTGTCTGTAAGCCTGAGATGCCCACGATATCCAGCACACTCGTCACCAGATAACCCGTGTTCAACCCGATGGCCTCGCCCGGCTCCAAATAGACATCCACGCCGTGACGCTCGCGGAAACTCTTCACCAAGCGCACGAGCCGGTCCACGTCGTATCCCGGCTTAGTGATGTGATGACCACCGCCCATATTGACCCATTTCACCTGCGCTAGGAAAGGCGCAAAGTTTTTCTCCACTGCGTTCACAACGCGATCCAGCACATCCGATCCCTGTTCGCATAACGCATGAAAATGCAAGCCCTCCATTCCGCTCAGATCAGCGTTTCCGAGTTCTATCGCGCGCGCCCCAAGCCGGCATCCCGGAGAGCACGGATCGTAGAGCGCTACCTCCACCGTCGAGACTTCTGGATTCACCCGCAAGCCCGGACTGGGCGCGTGTCCAGTTTTGCGCGCCGCATCGAGCGCAGGCCGATGATGCTGCCATTGCCTAAGCGAATTGAACGATACATGATCCGCGATCGGAATGATGCGCTGCATTTCCTCATCCTTCAGCGCCGGCGAATAAACATGCACCTCCTTGCCGAACTCCCCATGCGCCAGCAACGCCTCATTCAATCCGCTCGCACAGCAACCGCTGAGATATTGCCGCACCAGCGGGAACGTGCTGAACATCGCGAACCCTTTCAGCGCCAGTAACACCTTGCACCCTGATTCACGCTGCACCTTCGCCAGCAGTTCCAGATTCTTCTTTAGTAAAGACAAGTCCACCACATATGCGGGCGTCGTGACGCGAGCGGGATCAAAGGTCAGAGGCTGCTGATGGACGGGCGGCGTTTGATGACTCATAAAAGGTTATACGCTTAGCCGCGCTACGGCGCTTGGCATCTAGTTTCATCGCTCTACGTTTATCACTTGAGTAAATGTGGCCAAGAAAAATATTTACTGGCAAGCTGCCGATACGAATGGAATATCCGCACCAATGCCGAAAAAATCCGAGAACTCATCGCGAATTTAAAGCGGGCAGACTTTTTGCTGGACCGTCAGAAAGGTTCTCACCGTCAGTTCAAGCATCCGAATTGGAATGGTGTCATCACCGTCAGCGGCTCCGAGGGCGATGATGCCAGACATTACCAAGAACGACAGGTGCGGGAAGCCATTGCCAAGTCGAAGGAACCGTGATTTGTTTAATGCACCCATGAAAGACCCTGACCGCTACCATCGCTTCGTGAAGTGGTCCGATGAGGATCAAGTTTACATCGGCTACTGCCCCGACCTCTATCTGGGCGGCGTCTGTCATGGTCCGAACGAGGAGCAGGTCTATTCTGATCTTTGTGAGGTCGTCCGTGACGAAGTTGCTCATCGCATAAAACAGAAAAAATCTCTTCCTGCTGTCACCGTGCGTGTGACGCGAGATGTGGATTTGATTTCTGTCTGAATCCTTTTCAAAACTCCCCGGCCACAATGCAAATCTCCGAGCGGTTCGCGGGCAGTTGCATCGCGCGGACTGGCTCCGGTGCGAAGTGGCGGACGTGCTTGATGAAGTCATCGATGCGCATTTGCATCGCGGGATCGTTAATCTTCACGGTGATGATGAGCGCCTGAGCGTGGACATAACTTTGAATACGCTCCACTTGCCGCAATGCGATGGGCGGGGCGAGATTCATGTCAGACACCAGAAGATCGAGCCACGCGGGCACGTCCTTGCGCGTGATGGCATTCACCGATACCGGCAGATGCGTGAACGATGCGCCAGGCACGCCGCGAAATTCCGTTACACAGGGAGCCATCTCCGCAGGATCAACTCCTATGACGCGCATCCCGCGATTGAGCATCGCATAAGTTGCGCCGCCGGGGGCGCAACCGAGTTCGAGCGCGACCTTGTTTTTGAGCAGCCCGTTCTTGTCCAACCCGGCAAAGGCCAGGGCCTGCTCGAGTTTTAGCCAGGCGCGCGAGGGTGCGGCCTCGGGCAGCACGAGACGCGGAAGTCCACCGGGCAGCGGGTGCGTCTCGCTTGAATGCAAATGCGCACCCAGAAAAAAAGGCTCATCCCCCTCACCAACGATGACATCCAGCACCCATTCTCCGATTTTGGGACGACCGGGAGGGTGCAGCGATACGCCCGTAGCCACCAAGGCGGCATCCAACGCCTCACGCTTCGCATCGACCAGTTCCCACATCGCGCCCAGCACCCCATCCTCTGGCACAACCCTGGGATAGGCTTGCAAATGAAAAGTGACGCCGGGAAACTCCGCCGCGCGCCGGGCGATTTTATCCACCGTGGCGAACAACCCCAGAGAAAGCCCCCAAGTGCGGGCGAAGATGCTGCGCAGAGCAAACTCGCTACCGAGTGTCTTGTCGCTTTTCCACGAAACCAACTGCGGGCGCATGAACGCTGGCTTCAGCTTCTTGTGATTCAGCGCGACTTCCGTCTTCAAGAATGACTCGGAACCCGCCCGGCAGGTGGCAAAAATGAACTGGGAAAAAGGTTCGGTGGCTTTCAATATTTCAGTGCTCAAGCGTCTTAGATAGGCGGCGCAATCGAGGCTGTCCAACGCTCACTTCTCCCGCCAGACCATTCAACGGCCCGGCCGCTTCCCAGAAAAAGGTTGCTTTCTCTCCAAAATCATCGAATTACCCGCTTGGCGATAGCGCCTGTCGAATTCGAGATATGGTAGGTCATCAGGTGATTTTTCAGTGGTGATTTGAAACCCGGCTAGCGGGAACAGTCGAAGAAGTAAGCAGTCAGACTACGCAATTATACCATATGAATACCAAAATGTATGTCGGGAATCTTTCCTTCGACACCACCGAAAACGACCTGCGCGACCTTTTCGCACAACACGGCACCGTGACCGAAGCCTCCCTTCCCATGGACCGCACCACGGGCCGCCCACGCGGTTTCGCGTTCGTCACCATGGACTCCACCGAAGGCATGAACGCGGCCATCACCGCGCTCAACGGCAAACCTTTCCAGGGCCGCCCTCTTACGATCAATGAAGCGCGTCCGCGTGAAGAACGCCCTGCCTACGGCGGCAGCGGTGGCGGCGGCGGTGGCCGTGGTGGATACGGCGGCGGCGGCGGCGGCGGCGGTGGCCGTGATCGCGGTGACCGTGGTGGTTACGGCGGTGGCGGTGGCGGCAGCGGCGGCAGCGGCGGCGGCAGCGGCGGCGGCGGCGGTCGCGGTCGTTATTAATCCTACGACTTCGCAACTTGCCGGTTAATACCGACACAATAGATTTGGCGGAACTCTGCAAGGGGTTCCGCCTTTTTCATGGCGGATAACTGAAATCGATTTTGTCATTCTCCAGCAATAGCGAGAAAATTCTACCGACACTCACCAATCCAGTCTCGACATGCCCATGAACTCGAAAACCCTTGTCGCCAGCATTGCCCTTACGTTAAGCACAACCTTCTGCGGAGCGGACTACATCAAGACCTTCTCGGGTGCCTTGCCAAAAATCAACGCGCCGAGCCAGCGGATTGATTACAAAATCGATCTCCAGAACGAGCCTTATGTGATCCATGTTCCTGCGGGTTACGATGGCACAAAACCTTTCGGCCTGATCGTTTTCATCCCGGCCACGGGCAATATTCAAGCTGTGCCAAAGGATTGGGAAAAGGTGCTCGCAGACAAACGGTTGCTGTTCGTCTGCCCTCAAAAAGCTGAGAACAGCTGTGAAACGTCACGCCGCATGGGACTCGCCGTAATGGGCGCGCTCAAAATGCAGGAGCTATACAAAATCGATCCTCAACGCGTCTATGCTGCGGGTATTTCCGGCGGAGCGCGCATCGCCTCCGATCTCGGTTTTTACCAGGCAGATATTTTCCATGCAACCATTCAGTCATGCGGCTCCAACTTCCCTCGCGAAGTTCCGCGCGTCCTCGCCGTCCCACTTGCTCGTGACAAAGGGGAGCGTTACGGCCTATCGCAGGCCACCGATGCGGAATGGAAAAATGCACGGGAAAAAGTCCGTTTTGTCATTGCGACTGGCCCAGGCGACTTCCGTCATGCGAACTTGCTGGACATTTTTGAAGGCGGCTTCAAAAAGGAGGGGTTCAAGGCCATGCTGTTCGATGTTCCTGGCATGAAACACGAAATCTGCAACGGAACCACCTTGTTGCAGGCGCTTGACTTCATCGAGCAGGGACACTGATCGGTCTCACTCCCCAGGCATTTTGTCTTCAGGCCATGTCTCCAACCACGGCAGTCCGTGCGCGTTGAGATCGGCCATGAACGGATCGGGATTAAGCTGCTCCACGTTCCAGACTCCGGGCTGGCGATACTCCGCCGGGTTCGTGAGCAACTGCTTCGCGGCGATCATCGCGGGCACACCGGTCGTGTAGCTCACACCTTGCGAGTTCGTCTCGCGATAGCAGTCCTCATGATCCTTGATGTTGTAAACGTAGTAACGCAGCGGCTTGCCATCCTTGCCCGTGCCTTCGATCCAGTTGCCGATGCAGGTCTTGCCCTTCGTGTCTGCGCCCAGCGTGCCCGGCTCCGGAAGCAGCGTCTTGAGGAACTCTATCGGGATGATGTCCACGCCCTTGTGCTTCACGGGATGAATGCCGGTCATGCCCACGTTCACCAGCACTTCCATGTGCTTGATGTAGCTGTCGCCGAAGGTCATCCAAAAACGCGCGCGGCGCATGGGGATGTGCTTGGTGAGTGACTCGAGTTCCTCGTGATAGAGGCAATAAATATTCTTCGGGCCAATTCCATCCGGGAAATCAAAGCTGCGCTTGATGGCCAGCGGCTTCGTCTCCACCCATTTGCCGTCTTCCCAATAGCGGCCGTTGGCCGTCACTTCGCGCAGGTTGATCTCAGGATTGAAGTTCGTCGCGAACGCCTTGCCGTGGTCGCCCGCATTACAGTCGATGATGTCCAGCGTGTCGATCTTAGAGAAATGATGCTTCAAGGCGTAAGCCGTGTAAACATTCGTCACACCGGGGTCGAAGCCGCAACCCAACAGCGCCGTCAGCCCTGCATTCTGGAACTTGTCCTGATACGCCCACTGCCAGTGATACTCAAACTTTGCCACATCGCGCGGCTCATAATTCGCAGTGTCGATGTAATGCACACCCGCCTCCAGGCACGCATCCATGATGGTCAGGTCTTGATAAGGCAGCGCGACATTGATGACGACCTCCGGCTGGTAACTCTTCAGAAGTTTCACCAATTCCGGCACATTGTCCGCATCCACACCCGCAGTCTGGATCGGGCGTTTCAACTCGGCAGCGATGGAGTCGCACTTCGACTTCGTGCGCGAAGCCAGCATGATCTCGCCGAACACGTCGGGAAGCTGCGCGCATTTGTGAACGACCACGCGGCCAACGCCGCCCGCCCCGATGATAAGAACTCGATGTGACATGAGAGCGTGAAGGTTGCGTCGTTCCCCGCTGCGTCAAGCAAACTCCCGGGCATCAGTGGAATGATCCGAGCTTCTGCCGGACAGGCAGCACCTTGACATTTACCTCCACGCCTTCAACATGCGCCCATGAAACAAATTATTCTTCCTTCCCTCGCCCTGATGGCCATGTTCACCTGCTGTCTCGCAGGCGTGCCGGACGAGATCAGGCAGAACCTCGACAAGCTGGTGCCGGAAACGATCCGTCTTCTTGAGGCCAAGGAATACGCCACCGTGCTTGAAACGCTGGTGCCGCCAGATGAGTTCAAGAAGTTCATCGGCGAAGTGCCTCTGGCCGAGGCGGCTGAACAATTTGACAAGAATGCTGCGGCAAAACTCCTCGAGTTGATGAAGGTCGTGAAGGATCTGAAGCCCAAGCTCAGTGAGGACGGAGCTACAGCGACATTTGACTTTCCGGAAATTCCCGGGTTCTCGCAAAAAACCGCCGACTTCAAAAAAATCGAGGGCATGTGGTTTCTAAAATAAAAGCACCTCGCGTGCATGCTCCCATCAACAACGAAAAGGAATCCAATGAAGACTGTCTGGGAGTATGCAGGAAAGTAGTCAACCAACGGAGACAGGATTGACTACGAATACACCCAGTCTTCGGTAGAGCGGATCCCAGTCGGCAAGGATGTGGACAAGATCAAGGAACTCACCGACAAGCATTATACGATAGTCGCCAAGAATGGCGACGGGCGAAAATACACCCGAGTGCGATGACGGAACCAAAAGACGGCGCGAAGTCTCTGGTGATCAGGAAGCGCCGTGTGCGCCCAGCCTGTGCTCAGATGGCGACGTTGGCCAATGACACGCGCCCCCCCTCAACTCTCGAAGTAAGTGTAGCCGCGCATTCCTTCCTCGTAGGCCTCCATGATGTGATGGCGCTCCTTGGGTGAGATGCGTTTTTTAACCACGGCATCTTCAGCGAGCATGCGGAATCGACGCACCATTTCCTTGGTGTCATATTCCACGTAGCTGAGAACATCAGCAACGGTGTCGCCTTCCAGTTCGCGAGTGTATTTAAGCCGGCCATTCTCCAGTTTCACACTGACGACGTTGGTGTCGCCGAGCAGATTGTGCAGATCGCCCAAGGTTTCCTGATAGGCACCGACGAGGAAAATGCCGAGCATGTATTCATCCTCCAGCTTGATGTCATGCATCGGCAGGCTGCTGTGGATTTCACGCGAATGAACGAAGCGATCCATCTTGCCATCGCAGTCGCAGGTGATGTCGCTGAGCACGACAGGCCGGGTGGGCTTTTCCTTGAGCCGGTGAATCGGCATGACAGGGAAAAGCTGGTTGATGGCCCAGAAGTCCGGCAGGCTCTGGAAGACGCTGAAGTTTCCGTAATAAATGTCCGTAAGCACCGCGCTGAGGCGCTCCATTTGCTCACTATTAAATCCGCCATCTTTCACCTGTTCAGCAACCCAAGTGAGAACTTCCCAATACAACTCCTCGCCAATGGAACGCTGACGCAGCGTGACCTTGCCGCTGCTGAATTCGGTGCGGATTTTCTCGCGGTAATAAATGGCGTCGTTGTATATCTCCTGGAGATATTCGCCCGTCAGCTTCTCGCCATTGATTCGGATGCGCTCACGCAAATGGAAGAAATTCTTCAGCAAGGGCGGCGCTTTCTTGGGCAGTTTATGAATGCCGGGCGACTCGAAGCGATTGATGTCCAGGACATTGATCACCAGCACCGAGTAATAAGCCACAACGGCGCGGCCAGATTCTGTAATGAGATCCGGATGCTCCACACCCGCTTCATCCGTGACCTCACTGATGGCCTCGATCACATCCGCGCAATATTCCTTGGTGCCATAATCGGCGCTGCTGGACTCGTTTGATTTAAGGCCGTCATAGCTGATCGCCAGACCACCACCGAGATCGAGGATGCCCATTTTCGCGCCCTCTTGCACCAATCCCACATAAACCCGCGCGGCCTCAGTGGCGGCATTGCGGATCGCGCGTATGCTCGGAATCTGCGACCCTTGATGATAGTGCAGCATCTGGAGGCAGTCGAGCATGTCGCACTCGCGGAGCTTGTCCACTGCGGCCATGACCTGCGATATGTTCAAACCGAAGACACTTTGATCACCGCCGCTGCTGGACCAATGTCCCGCGCTTTCCGTGGAGAGACGGATGCGCACACCCAATGTCGGCCTGATGTCCAGCTTCTTCGACCGCTGCAAAATCAAATCAAGTTCGCTCGGCATCTCCAGCACCAGGATCACCTGCAAGCCCATTTTTTGCGCGTGAAGCGCGAGGTCGATGAACTCCTCGTCCTTGTAACCGTTACACACGATGTAGGCTTTGGGATCCTGCATGTAGGCCAATGCCGCGATCAACTCGGGCTTGCTGCCGCACTCCAGTCCATAGTGATATATTTTCCCGTAGCGCGTGACCTCTTCGATGACTTCCTGCTGCTGGTTGACCTTGATCGGATACACACCGCGATACACACCGCGATAGCTCGCCTCCCGGATCGCCTTGGCGAAACCTTCGTTGATTTCCTCGATGCGCCAGCGGAGCAGATCGCCGAAACGGATCAGCACAGGAAGTTGCATGCCACGCTCCTTCATTCCGCGCACGATCTCCGGCAAACTCACCGGCTTAGTTTTTTTTCCGTCGCGCAAATGCACCACCACTTCGCCCTTCGCGGAGATGTCAAAATAGTTGTTCCCCCAGTCGCGGATTCCGTAGATGTCGGCGGACTGGTCAATCGTCCATGACGGGGTCTTTTTGGTCATTGTATTCAGAGTGCTTATGGTCGCAGTTTTGGGTGAACGCGACACATCGCGTGTTTTGGGAAAATGAAAAGTGAAGTTTGCAGCGTTGACGCATCATTTTCCGATGCAGAACTGGCTGAACACTGAGTCGAGAATTTCCTCCACATCCACCCGGCCCGTCACTTCACCAACTGCCTGCAAGGCCTCCCGCAGTTCAAAGGCGATGATTTCTGGCGCCTCATCACGATCGAACGCATCCTCCGCATCCTCCATCGCCTCCGCCGCGCGCTGGAAACATCTTTGATGTCGCGCATTGATGGCCACCAGTTGATCACCGCCTGCGCCCGCGCCGCTCCAGACCGCGTCGCGCATGGCCGCACGTAATTCTTCAATCCCCTGACCCGTCGCGCAGGAAAGCGCGATGCATTTCCCCATCTTCCATCCTCCATCTTCCATCTTCCATGTCGGATGCAATCCGGCATCCGCCTTGTTCAAAACCAGGAGATGTCCGCGATGCCCCGGAGTCACCGGCACGCGCTGCGCCTCAAACCGAGTAAGACTTCCATCCACGACCTCGATGATCACATCTGCGCGCTCCAGTTCACGCCGCGTGCGCTCCATGCCTTCGGACTCGAGAAAGTCGCTGGTGTGTTCCCGGAGTCCGGCTGTATCCACCAGCACGAATGGCAACCCGTGAATGTGCAGCACCTCCTCGATGGTATCGCGCGTGGTGCCGGCCTGCGCGCTTACGATCGCGCGATCGTGTCCGCTGAGCGCATTGAGCAGCGATGATTTCCCCACATTAGGCGCGCCACAGATCACCGTGCGCGCCCCGCTGCGGAGGATGCGCCCATGCTCCGCGCTGTCCAGCAGCGAGCGCAACAGCGCATGGATGGATTCAAATCGTCGCTTGAGCGCGGCACCGGTATCGGGATCAATGTCCTCATCGGGAAAATCAATATAAGCCTCCACATGCGCGACGATCTGAATCAGATCATTCCGAATCGCATCCGCCACCTTGCCCAAGCGTCCTTCAAGCTGCCGCGTCGCCGCCTGCAGTGCCAGCTCCGACTGCGCGTGAATCAAATCCATCACCGCTTCCGCCTGGGTCAAATCCATCTTGCCATTCAGGAACGCACGTTGGGTGAACTCCCCGGGCCCGGCGGCGCGCGCGCCGTGTTGCAACAGCAGTTCAAAAATGCGCCGCGTAACCAGCACTCCGCCATGGGCGCTGATTTCCACCACATCCTCGCCCGTGTAGCTCGCAGGCGCTTTGAATACCGTGAGTAAAACTGAATCCACCGCGCGACCTTCCGCATCCATGATGCGCCCATGATGCGCGGTGCGCGGCGCAGCTTCCGCCAGATTCGATTTGCCGAAGAAAATCTTATCCGCGATACGCAGCGCATCCGCGCCGGAAAGTCGAAGCACACTGATGGCGGCTTCGCCAAAGGCAGTGCTGATGGCGGCGATGGTTTCGGTCATCCTTTCAAGTAGCAGCCGACACGAGGAGGCTCAATCAGGAATTCATCAAGGCCCAACCGGCGTTGCCACCAGCACGACGGGTAATGTCCATGTTGATTCAAAATGCGCGTGCCAGAAGGCGCGCAGCACGTCTCCACCGTCCGTCATTTCCGCAGTGCCGTGAAACTCACGTTTGAAATCACCGGCGCGGACGACCTGGCTGACGAGCGGTCCGCCATCGAAGTTCAAGGCAACACGCAGACCGAGCGGTGATGCCTTCAGAAAATCACCCAACCGTCGAAGGGTGAAGAAGCCGGTTTCGGTGGTGCCCAGCACGGCTCGTCCTTCGTGATCAAGTCCGACGAAGTTCCGGGATGCCAGCCATGCTTTGCTCTCGACGGCGCGGTTCTCGCCGTTCGCATCAATCAGCAAGGGATACGAAACCATCGCTTCGGGATAGGCGTTGATGGTTTGAAACACGTCTCTTCCCTTCAAGTCCAGAATGTCCACCTGACCGCCGTTGACGACGAAAACTCCGTGAGTGGATAGATAGTTCGCCGGCCCCGCAGGCTTGCCGGACAGCCGCAGCGGCGTGAGCGGAGCATGATCCGGCCCGCCGAAGTAGGCACCATTCACCACCACCGCGGCCCCGAGTTCACGCTGCCAGTCTTCCGCTTTGCGCGACGCCGTTGTATCCCAGTGAACGCTGAAGTGGTAACGATGCGGATCGAGTCGCACGAGCACCATGCGATCAACCACCTCATTCTTCACCCGCAGTTCAAGCTCCGCAGTTTCCAGTCCCGGCGACCGCATTTCCCAACGAAGCTCCGAACTCACGGGCGCCGGGACGATCTCCTGCGTCGCGATCCGCAGCCACGCCGGACGCATGGCAAAAAGGACTCCCCACGCGAGCACCACTGACACGCCCAGCCCAATCGCAGATCGTGAAAGCCATTTCCGCTGGATAATTCGCCCCACCACAAAGGCCACCAAACTCAGGGCGAGCAGCAGTCCGAAAATCCTGGCCGTGTAACTGACCGAGGTATCATTGGGAAGAATCTTGGACAGAAAATACTGGAGCTTCCATTGGAACATAGTCAGGCCAGATTGAGGAGGTCAACTGGCCAGCACTTC
>JAYVZW010000420.1:0-3625 GCA_043783015.1 Verrucomicrobiota bacterium | reverse complement strand
GCTGTGTTCCAGCCGAACGCACTTCATAACCAATTACACCCTCCATCAATCTTTCTGCGGTAAGACTGCGGAAACGGTTGCGGCTGCACACAAAGAGCAGCTTCGGGCGCGTTGATCTTCAGTCACTCGAAAAGGCACAATCAATGCCCGTGATCGTGCCCGCAGTCTTCTTTCTCCGGCTCGGTCTCCTCGACCACGGCCTGATGCTTGAGGAACTGAAGGGCGTTGTCGAGCAGGATGTCATCGCTGAGACGCTCAATGAGGTTGTTCTTTTTGGCCTCGGCCATCAGCTTCTTCGGCGTGATTTTTTCGCGCATCGCGATCTGTGCCAGCGCCCGGCGGATTTGCTCCTCGGTGACGACCAGTTTTTCCTTCTTCGCGATTTCGCCGAGGATGAAGTTCACCTTCACGCTCTGACGCGCCTGCTGCGTGGCGGCGCTGACGATGGCCGGCTGCGCCTCCATGATGGCCTCCTGCGCCATGCCCTGACGCATCGCGTTCATGGCGATGTCGTTGGTGCGGCGCTGCGCCTCGCGATTGACGATTTCTTGCGGCAGTTCAAACTCCAGCTTCTCAGCCAGATGGGTGATGACCTGGTTTGATTTGGCCGCATCACGCGCTTCTTCAAGGCGCCGGGTGATGCCCCTGCGCACTTCTTCGCGCAACTGCTCCATCGTCCATTCGGCATTGATCTTTTTCGCAAAATCTTCGTCGAGGCCGGGCATCTGCGCCTCCTTCACGAAATCGCATTTCACATGCATGGTAATGGTCTTGCCCTTCAGGGCCTCATAGGAAAACTCTTCTGGCAGTGTCACGCTCACCTCGCGAGTTTCGTCTTTGCTGATGCCCACGAGCGCGGCGAAAAATCCGGGCAGGAAGCTTTCCTCCGCAGTCAGCTCAAACCAGTTGCCCTCGATTTTCTTCACGAAGGCCGGGGCATCGGGGTGCGCGTCGGCAATCGGTTTCCCGTCTTCAAGTCCTGTGGCGTGCAGCACCACAAAGTCGCCCGTCTGCGCCCCGCGCTCCACATCAAGGAAGGTCTTGTAGCGTTCGCGTAAATGTATCAGGTCGTGATCTACGTCCGCATCTGTGACCTCGATGCGCGGCAACTTGACCGGGATGCTTTTATATTCGGGAAGTTCGAACTTGGGCACGGTGCTGACTTCGAGCTTGAACGAAAAGCTGTGATCATTGTGTGAAGTCTGATCCTTGACCGAGATCACGTTGAGAATTTCCACATCATCCCGTTTGGATGCCTCAGCGTAACCGCGCCGCACCAGCGCCTCCTCAAGCTCGCCCTTAATTTCGCTTTCAAATCGCTTTTCGACCACGGCGCGCGGCGCTTTGCCGGGGCGGAATCCAGGCAACCGCGCCTGACTGGCATACATGCCGACCACTCTTGTGCGTTCCGTCGCCACTTCTGCGGGAGAGATGTCGATGTGGATGGCTGCTCGGCAATTGGGCTGGGTTTCAACGGTGATGTTCATGAAAAATGGAGGCTCGGTGGATATTGAATCCCTTGGGCTGCGGCTCAGGGGGCGGAGAGGGTAGGCGGGATGCGCCGCTTGGCAATCTGCAAAATCCAAAGCTCAAATTGGCTTTGGAAACGACAGACTTGTTTTCAAATAAGTCTTCGCGCATTTCTCAACCCGTCCGCCGTGACCACGCTCTGGCGGGCGGCGACGAGGAAGTCGAGATGATTCTGCCATTGCATGGGGTGCAAGGAAGCAAGCCCATAGGCGCGCTGCGTGTAGGCACTGTCCGCGATCTCCCAGCCGAACTCGCTGGCGCGGTTGCGATAGGCCTGGCGATGAATCCACGCGCCGAACGCATCTTTGCGCCAGATGGCGGGATCATTTCCGATTATGACCTGCGCGGTCTGCCAGACTTGCTCCACGACATGTCCGTCGTATCCCCGCTCCGGTTCCAGGGTGATAAGATTGTCTTCTTCCGAGTCCATGATGGAGCAATCTGCTATGCTTGATTCCAATACGTTTCCCAGTCCTGCGGGGTCTCCGGGGTCTCGATTCCATGCATGATGCGCCCTTCGTTTTCCGGGATAAACACGGTGCTCGTGCCATAAACCATGATCAGATCCTGCGAGCTCGCGCTGCGGATGGCATGGGCTACGCCAGCAGGAATGACCACGCCCACATTGTTCTCGCCTCGAAGATCATCGCCCTCGATCATGAAGCGCATTTTTTTCCTCGGCATTCCGGCGCGTTCGTCGATGAGTAACATTTCGCAGATTCCATGTATGAAAAACATCACGTCCCACTGCTCGCGATCATAGGGTCGTGCAGAATAATTTTCGGGCTCGTCCACAAAGAGTTTTTTGAACCACGTTTCGGGTTTGATCCCGTCGGGAATATGCGGTGGATGAATGTGAAACCCTTTGCTGGTGCCGGTGAACATCCTGGCAGTGGCCCATTGTTTGGGCCAAAGGCCGATCTTGCCGAGCAGGGCCTCTCCTTCCCGGGCGAACTCAGAAAAATAGCCGCGGTAACGCTGATGAAAAACTTTCCGATGAAAAAATTCCACGCCTGGAATCGTGACATCGCGGGGTAAGCTGCATGTCAATTCCCGGGCGTCCACACGGCCCGTCTGGTGAAGGCGGTCAGCCAGTGTCGATGATGCGTAGTCACGGGTTTGCAAGGCTTGCTGCGCTGTTGCGCCAAGGCCTTGCCAGAGATTGTTGGATGCGTCGGACATGATTATATTTGTTCCTATAGGCAGAACATGGACGCCCCTTCTGCTGTGTGCAAGATGGCTGTCTCAGTTTCCCTCCCGCCCCGGAATCAGCCAGTTTTCGCTTGTCTCTGCCATTGCCAGCACTAGTAATGCCCATTGCGGCCTCCCGCTGTTTAATCAACATTAACCATATCATCCACCTCTATGAAAATCATTACCCTGATCTGCACTGCTTCACTGCTGCTGACCCACTTTACCAACGCCGCTGCAGAGAAAGCCAATCCCCTCACCACCGCCCTCGGTGCCACCGGCGCTCAGGCTGTCTTCTCCAATTACATGGCCATTGCCGAACTGGCTGACCTTTTTGGAGCCAAAGCCTACGACAAGAAAAAAGTTACCGAGCTGGCCGGCATGTATGGCAAGCTCACCGAGGGTGCCAAGGAGAGCCTGACCGACCTCATCGACAGCGGCAAACTCAATGATGGCGACACCGCAGCGGTTCGCGAAATGGTGGTCATCAACGACCTGCTGGCCAAAATGTCCGGTTGCATTGTCGCCTTCGCCAAAGATCCCAGCGAGGACAATGAGGCCGCTTACGACAAGAACCGGCAGAAGGCCTGGAAATCGATTTCCAAGTTCCTCGGCCTTCAGGAGGAATAACCGTATCCTAAGTCATTCACATGCTTAGTAAGAAATTTTTGGAGCAAAAAAGAAAAGAGTAATACTAAAGCGTGGGAAGATGTTAGGAACTTAAGGCTCCGCTTGTTTCACGGGCGTTCCACAACGACAGCGTCCGTGAATAACAAGCGAAGAACCTCCTGATAACTCCAAAGGAGGATTTGGAAGAGTGAACAACAGCCAGGTTGTGAGTCGTTGCCAGCCTGGCTGTTCACACCTTCTCTGGTGGTCTGGCACTGACAACCGTAGAAGAACC
>JAYVZW010000419.1:0-3629 GCA_043783015.1 Verrucomicrobiota bacterium | reverse complement strand
TTACTCACGCCCAGTTGTCGCACTTCAATGTTGAAGGGAAGCAAGCGACTCCCCAACATTGCATATTGCGCGAAAGGCCCGTCCGGTGCCAAGTGATGCATGAGCAGTTCAACCTTCGGATTTCTACGGATCAAAGTGATCGCCATCTCGGCGGAGGATATTGATCGCGCCAATCACTTCTATGGCACCACCCTGGGCTTGCTGCCGGCATATGAAGGCGACGAGCGGGTGGGTTTTCTGCTCGGTGAGACGATCCTGATGCCCAAGGCTGGATGGTATGCGCCTCCAACAACCACTCCGAACCCGCGAGTGACTATCGCAACGGCGAACGCAACGGACACTGAGAAAGCGCTCCGTGCCCACGGCGTGGTCATCTCTGATCCTGTCCAGCTCTTCGATGAATTCCATGTGGGGAGCTTTCTGGACAGCGAGGGAAACAAACTTTGGTTCTGCTCACCAGCATGAAAGGAAAGCGTCCTGGCCGGCATCACTGCCAGGAGAGTTGATGCCTCGCTCTTGAACATCCTGTCTTTTCAATTTTGGAACTCCCGGCCTTCTGCTGACATCTTCCCCTTCTTCCTCTTATTGGCCTCCCTTCGTTGCTCGGCATAGACCCCGCTCAATGCCCTACAGTAGTTCAGCCAATTTCTTCCTCCGTCGTGATTTTGATGACTTTGCCGTATGCGACTCCAAAAAAGTTTAGCATCAGGCGGGCCTCGCCGACAAGCGCGTGTGCTGCATCCTGCCTCAATACCCGCAGGTGCTGAAAGGTGAGGCGGGTAGGCCGTCCTTGTTGTAGAGGTTGCAGCCGCTTGGATTCAGGGTGAAGGCGTAGCGCACGGCGATGGGCTCGGTCACCTCCTTGGAGGCAATGATTAGATCCGATCCATCGATTTTGCCTTCCGCCCAGTGCCAGCTTCCATCCTTGGCCTGGATGGACAACCACGGCATCGGCGCGTCAGGCGTCGGCACCGGCGGCTCGTAGCCTTCCTTCTTCGCGAGCATCAGGCCGTGCTGCGCGTAGTCGAACTTCACTCGGATCGTGCCGTCCTCGACCACGTGGCTCTTGTAGAGCGGGCCGCTCGGGACGATGTCCGCTTTGCCGTAGGCCTTGTTCAGGGCCCAGGCCGCGAGCCGCAGGCCGACGTCGTATTTGTTCTTCGGATGCTCCTTCTTCTCTCCGATGTCGATGGTGACCACCATGCCGGTATGGGGGATTTTCGTAAGCGCCTCGAATTGCGCGTTGCGGATGGCGGCGCGGCCATCGCCGCCTTGCGGCTTGTCGGTGGGCGATTCGCCGATAGTCGAGAGCTGGACGATGTAGAACGGAAAATCCCCCTGTTTCCACGCGCCGCGCCAGCCTTCAATCAGCCGCTTGAGCATCGGCAGATAGTCCTTGCCCTGTTTCTCGTTGGCCTCGCCCTGATACCAGAGTGCCCCGCGCATCGCATGGCCGACCAAGGGTTCGATTTTGGGCATGTAGTTCTGATACTTAGTCGGAGTCGGCGGATCGCCGGGAGCGACATGCCACCAGCCTTCGATGCCGGTGCCCGCCACCGCGGCATTCATCAGGCCTACGGGAACCAGCAGCTCGCCCTGCAGCTTGTGGCCGAAGACATAGGAAATACTGTAGCAGCGTCCGCAGGTGTCGGCAGCGCTGGCCAACCAGGCCTCATCGAGAAAGCGCAAGGCCGGGCGCTTGGGATCGAGGTTGGTGCCGCGCGAGTTGTATTTCACCGCCATGTTCGACTGGCCTGAGCACAGCCAGACTTCACCGATCAAGATATGGGCAAACGTTTTCGTCTCCTCCTTGCCTCCGGAGCGGGTAACCACCGTCAACGTGTGGCCGACGGGCGCATCGTCTGCTGACTTCAGCTTGTCGGCGGGCATGGCGTCGAACTTCACGTCGAAGCGGCCATCGGCCCCGGCTTTGGCGGAACGTTTCTGTTGGTCCATTGAAACAGAGACTTCCGCCCCCGGCAACGTCCACCCCCAGACCGGGATCGGCATCTGTTGCTGGAACACTGCGATGTCGTTGAAGGGACGTCCCATGCGGGGGCCAGCTCCAGCGGGATTGGGGGTTTCGGGAAATCCGTCGCCAGCTCCGCAGCCGGCAGCGGGCCGGTGGCAGACAGGCCGAGGACGAGAAAACCGAACGCGGTGGTGAGTGCAAAGTGGGATTGGGGGTTCATGAGAGTGGTGCGATGCAGAAAGCCTACGCGATGAATCCGCAGTTGGCATCCTCATCTGTGGCACTTGCGACTTATCGTGAAGGAGGTGTCCCGGTCCTCACCGAAATACTTTTGGCTCCGGTAGCGCAGCCACACCCTTAACACCTGGGGCACCTTTTCCCGCTCAGATTCACTCAAGGATTCATAAAGGATCATTGCCTTCTCCCGCTCATTACGGCAGGCGCGGTTATTATGTGCATCCCAAAGGCTGCGTGCTTTGCGAATGCGACGGCAAGTCTCCTTGATCAAAGCGACACCAGTCAACGGCTTGTCGGTGCTTTTCTTTTTCGCAGGCATCGGGAGGCTTAAACTATCTCGGTGGCGGACCAGCATCAAAGGGCAGTTTGAAATATTCGAATACCGCCTTGGTCCGGTCATAAATCTGCCGTTCACTCATCCCGGCATTATCACACATCTCGTTCATCGGCACGAAGCCACCGCTGATGAATTGAATGACTTCCAGAGGACTGATGCTGACTTTTACCTGGCTCTGGTCTTTTACCTTCAAGGCGTCCAGCGATCCCAGGCAGCACATCACCATCATCATCAGGTTCTCGGTGTCCAGATTGCAAAAATACAGCCAGTAGGGCCACTGCTTCCAAAGCTGCTGATAAAACCGCCTGATTTCCGGGATGGCGTAAATCTCGCGCGGATCCTCATCATAGCCCCCGATCATCAGTGCCAGGCTGTTCATCATGAACGACCCCGGCATCAAGAAACAGGTCAAAGCACACTGGAGACGGCTGCAGGAGGAGATCGAGAAACCCTCGCCAGAATGCGACATTGTGTGCATCCGCCAGCTGTAATCGGGCCATAGTCAAATTTTGAACCCTGACAATTTTCCCATTAGGGATTCGTCAAGCCGGAAATTTTTCAAAAGTGAGTTTTCAAATTTGACTGGACCACATCGGCACTGCAATGATATGCTACTGTTTAAATCCCTTGAATGAGTCCCGAGAAGTCCAGCCACAATACGATATCCGGACAGGAGTTGAAACTTTCATTTACGGGCCTCAACTCAGCCCAGATGAGTGGCGCGGATGTGCAAAACTTAATCGAAAAAGATCGGAAGGCATCAAGGGCATTTATCGACCAGCTTCATCCGGCGAACAGGCTCCGCTTGATGTTTGGTTATCCAGTGTTGCCGGAAAAGGAAGACGGCTAGGGGTGCCGCTAATCCCGCTCGATACCCTCGGATTCGATCGGGATGACACGGACTTTCTTTTCACCACTAAACTGGTCCGATTACAAAGCGGCCGTGAAGCCATGGCTTGGCTTGATCCGGAATCGCATTGCGTCTACAAACTTTTTGATACACGGCCCACGGCCACCATCGGTCACAAGCTTTATTTTCAACCGGAGGAAGAGAAGTGCCGAGTATGCCAGGAGGAGGCGACG
>JAYVZW010000418.1:0-3639 GCA_043783015.1 Verrucomicrobiota bacterium | reverse complement strand
GTGGCGTCCGCTGGCGACGCCGAGGCGCGTCGCGCCCGCGCTCTCAGCTTCGCCGATTTCGAGGATGCGATGCAGGCGGCTTCCGCCGAAGCGTGCGGAGCCGAGTGGGTTCTCACGCGCGACCTCCCCGGCTTTGCGCGCAGCCCGGTGCCGGCTCTCACCCCCGCCGATTTCCTCGCCCGCTTCTCTCTGCCGGTTTCGTAAGCTGCGTCGCGCGGAAGATGTCCCTGCCGAAAAACGCGAGTGCTGACTTCTGCTGTTCTTAGCCGGGGCAACACCATTTTCTTCGTCACCAAGTTGAGGATTTGGTGACGCACTTGCGCGATGTGGAGTAGTCGGGTTGACGAGGCGCCGCACTTGCTCCACGCAGTCCGGTCCCTCACCACGAAGCTCAGCTTCCCCGCGCAAGAACTGCGTTGCGAAGTCCTCAACTTGGCAACGGGGCTGAACGCGATGATTATCTCTCCCGCATTTCAGCGTATTTTTGGGCAGCACGTTCGACAGCGCGGATGATGAAATCGCGGCCATGGCCGGTGCAGGGGAACCAAGGGCGATCCGCTTGCCCGCAGTAGTCACGAACTGAGCGACCCAGTTGCGTGCGAATAAATCTCATCACCACAACCAAATCGAACCTCGGCAATTTAGTTTTGAATTGGTCGAACTGAGATCCCCATCCGCCGCCCCAGCCCGTGTGCATGAACTCGATTGATAGCCTTGGGTGGCGGGACGCCAACTCAGCTCGCACATACCCATCGTAGCGTTCCTGCGTTTCGTGACCGCCAATGAAGAGAATACTCAAGGTGTTAGCAGACAGATATTCCGTGAGTTTGTCCGCTGTAGTTGGCTCCGCAGTTGCGCGTTGCATGGCCAACTTCATTTTGCTCCGCGCCTCGGCGATTACTTCTTCCTCCAATCCGAAACCGTTGATCCGTTCGAGGATGCCATCGGCTTCGGAGAGTTCTCCATCTTTGAAGTGATGATAGAAGATTTTTAGCAGTTCAGTTGCAGCCTGACTGTGATTTCCTTGTTCTTGAAGGATCACACAAAGCGATTCGAGCGCATCCCAGCTACTCCAACCCGAATCATAATTCGACCGATTAGAAATGAGTTGGATATAGGGTTCTCGAAGCTGCGGATGCTCGACAGCGAGAGTTTCCAGCGCGTCGAGGGCACTCCCGGCAGCATCGGCATTTTGCATTCGTCGTGCACAATTCAAAAGGACCAAGTTATCCTTCCACAGCATCTCACTCGATATGCCTCCGTGAGAAGCCGCTCGTGCTTGTAGCATCTGCCGCAGCACCGGCGATCCGAGAACCAGATTTTCCTGATGAATCAACTCCGTAAGCAAATGCGGGCGATACTGTGCCGCCCATTCTACAAGCTGGAAACAGCCGTCCGGCTCCAGTTCAACACAATGGATAGCATCTTTAAGTAACCATTCCGGCCAAAAGCTTTGATCGCTTTCCTTTGCAACAGCGGTCAGTAGCTCTTGAGCGACGCCGAATTGCGCTATTTCAACATTCAGTATCAACGCCAAGGCGTAGTAAAGCTGAATCTGTTTGTATAGCTCGGCGAGCTTGTATTCTTCCAGCCGCTTGCTTGCACCGTAGTAGGCATTCTCAAAGTAACGCTGTGCATCAGGCCATCGCTTTTCCAGTAGCGCCTGAACGCCGAAGACATATTCTGTATTCGCCCTGGCCGTCTGTTCTCCTTTGAGTGCGCGGCGGTAATACTCGATCCCTCCATTGATACGATTGATCATCCCTTCGCAGTCCGAAGGATTTTGCGGCACCCTCACGTCGGTGATCCACTTGAAATTACCTTCCGCCAGTCCGAGGTCGGTCAAGATTTCCGATGTCTCTGCATCCGGGTGTTCCTTGAGCAATTCTTTTAGCATTTCGCGACCTTGCTGGAAGTGTCCGGATGCCCGGAGGCATTGCGCTCGGCGGCGTTTGCACTGAATGCGGATGTTATGGAGAACGTGCGTGCGCCTCTCATCGCTTTCTTCATCTAACAGGTCCAGACTGCCCTCCAGCAGATCAAGGAGCAACTGCGTCTCGGCTATTCGTCGCATACGAACGAGGTTGGTTGCATGTCCGAGCAGTTTTATAAGCAACGTCGGCTTACTCGCGGCAACGACCCATGGCTGCAACGATCGGATTGCTTCTTGCCGAGAGTCCTCCTGCCAGAGCGCGTCGAAAACATGCTCTGCCACCATCACCGCAGCGGGCTGCGTGGCGCGGGAGTTCACGTGCGAAAATATCTCGTCGAGGTTTGAACGTTGTCCGCTGTCCTTGTGCAGATTGGCAATGGCTGCAAAGTCACGTTTCCGAACCAGTGCCTTTACTTGTCCAGCGAGCAGCCAGGCGCGCCGAGACACGTTCTGTTCCACGAAATTAAAGTCCATTGGTTTGCCGAATAGCGTATTGGCAAAGCCACGAAGGAAGTAGCTTCGGTGGCGGTCGCTATTAAGTTGAATGACCTCCTCGACCGTATCGAAAATCTTATCCTCGGCCTGACTGCCCTCAATGCCGCTTGCTGATTCGACGACGGTCGCGATCAGCAGCTCATCCAATGATGTAAACCTGTCCGAATCCTCTGGAGAAGACGCCGGGCCGTCAATCGAAGTCTCGGTGTGGCCCCGTCCGGGAATTCTGTTCTGCCTGATCAATTCGGTCAATACGGGTGCGATGGCCTCGCGCATGTCGGATTGGCGAAGATACCATGCCGCGAAACAGACAAGAATGTCCTCAAAGTCGAAATGAGGAAGAACCTTTTCAAGTGTTTTAGCGACCAACTCCGGCGTGACCGGAACCTTCGTTTCGGACTCTTCGTTCGGTTGTTCCCAATCCTGTTCGCAGTGGAACCACAGATAAGGGATGCCCCCGTCGGAATCGCCCTGAGCGCCGACAATGTTGAAATAAAAGTCGATTGCGCGGCTCGCAGTTCCTTCAAGGCATGGCTCTTTCAGGTGCTGCAAAAGTTTCTCCGTGCGCTTTTGGATCGGAAAGCCCTTAACTGTTACCGGTCGCATTCGCAGTATTCGCGCGAGGCCGGCACAAGCTGCTTCAAACTCAGATCTGCCCGCCGCCACCTCCCAAAACGCTTTTGCTATAGCGTCTCGCTTCGCCGTGGCGGCCAAGCTGAGGAGGATTTGACGGTAACTTGTGAGATCCTCAGCGGTTTCGATTTGCTTTAGTTCGAGAGGCATTTTGTGGGCTTTGTTGATGCGGAAGAGGTGTCATGTCGTGCATGTTGCCGGTTTACTCAAGCCACGGATGATCGCCTCCCTCGGCGAATTGGAAAGGCTTCAGGAGAAACCTCTGTCACGGCATCCTTCCCATCTCCCCCCTTCACGGCGTAGGCGAGTTGTTTGGCGGCGGGTAGCTTGCCTTGAGTTCGGCAGGGAGTTTGGGTTGGAGTTGGCAATCCGCCACGCCGATTGGGTTGCCCTTGGTCTTGAGGGCAAATTGCTCGGTGCTGCCGTGGCCGACGGATTGGAGGTCGCAAGACTCGATGCCCCACGCGCGCGGGTTGCGCGATTTTTCAAATCACCCAGTCCGCCCACTCCGCGCCGGCGAGCTTGTCCTTGTCCTTGTCCAAAATGCGCAGTTCCTGCCCTTCGCTGAGCACGAGCGA
>JAYVZW010000417.1:0-11017 GCA_043783015.1 Verrucomicrobiota bacterium | reverse complement strand
CGATAGAGGAGATCAACGCGGCGGGAGGCGTGCTGGGCAAAAAGTTGGAACTGAAGACTGAGGATGACCAATCCAAGGCGGGCGAACCTGCCAACGTGGTCAACAAGCTTATCTCAAAGGATGGAGCCGTCGCCATTCTCGGCGAAGTCGCATCCAGCCGCTCGCTGGAGGCCGCGCCGATTTGCCAGCAGAACAAGGTGCCGATGATCTCGCCAGCGTCCACGAATCCCAAGGTGACGGAGACTGGCGACTACATTTTCCGGGTGTGTTTTATTGACCCGTTCCAGGGCACGGTGATGGCGAACTTTGCCACACACACTCTCAAGGCGAAAAAGGTCGCCGTGTTCACCGATGTGAAGAGCGACTACAGCAAGGGGCTGGCAAAATTCTTCAAAGAGGGATTCGTCAAAGCGGGCGGAACCATTGCCGCTGAACTCGACTTCAACGGCGGCGACAAGGACTTCAAAGCCCAGCTCACCGCGATCAAGTCCGCAGCTCCAGATGGGATTTTCCTTCCTGGTTATTACACCGATGTGGCGCTGATTTGCATCCAGGCTAAGCAACTCGGCCTCAACGTGCCCCTTTTCGGTGGCGACGGCTGGGAGAGCGACACTTTATTGCAGATCGGCAAGGAAGCAGTCGAGGGACATTACTTCTCCACACATTATGCCGCCGATGCCGCCTCACCCAAGGTCACGGCCTTCGTTGCCGCCTACAAAAAACGCTACAACGGAAAGATGCCCGATGCGATGGCGGCCCTTGGCTATGATTCGGCCATGATCCTTGCCGAAGCGATGAAAACAGCAGGCACTACCGATGGTGACAAAGTGCGCGCCGCGCTTGCTGCAACCAAGGATTTCGACGCAGTCACCGGCAAGATCACGATCAACGACAAGCGTGACGCTGTGAAATCCGCCGTCATTCTTCAGGTCAAGGACGGGGCGTTCAAGTTCCTTGAGACCGTCAGTCCGTAAGTGTTGAGATAAAATAGAAGTGAGTTGAGGGACTGAAATCAATGCCGGCTGGAAGCAGCTTCGCTCATCCTCTTGACCATCAACCAAACAACTCTCAACGGCCTTGGACTGGTTCCTGCAACAAATCATCAACGGCCTGGCGCTGGGGTCCATCTATGCCCTTATCGCCTTGGGCTACACGATGGTTTACGGCGTGCTGCGGTTCATTAATTTCGCGCACAGCGACGTGCTGATGCTCGGGGCGTTCAGCGCCTTTTACCTATCGCCCGCGCTGCAGAAACTCGTCCCGGTTCCGTCATTTGCGGGCGCGATCATCATCGTTCTGCTCTCAATGCTGATCTGCGCAGGCATCGGAATCTTAATCGAGTTCCTGGCGTATCGTCCTCTGCGGCGGCGACCTAAGCTCACGGTTCTAATCACGGCCATCGGTGTTTCGTTGTTCATCGAGTTCACTTGTCAGCACAGGGCGGTTTTCGGAGCGGACACCAAGCCATTTCCCAAGCTGCTTCCCGCGGCTGATTTCCATTTCGGCGGACTGGTGGTCAGCAGCAATGACCTCGTGGTGGTCATTCTCACCGTGCTGCTGCTCGCAACGCTCTGGTTTGTCGTGCAGCGCACCAAGATGGGAACCGCGATGCGCGCGGTTTCATTCAACCAGCAGGCGGCCGCGCTGATGGGCATCAACATCAACCGCATCATCTCGTTCACCTTTGGCCTCGGCTCCGCGCTGGCGGCGGTCGCTGGCATTTTATATGCGCTCAAGGCACCCGGCATCGAGCCGCTCATGGGCGTGCAGCCGGGCATCCGGGCGTTCATTGCCGCCGTGCTCGGCGGGATCGGAAACCTGCCTGGCGCTGCGCTCGGCGGCATTGTCATCGGTCTATTGGAAACGTTCGCCGGCGGCATCTCCGGGTTGTCGAATTATCGCGACGGCATCGCGTTTGCGATTCTGATATTGATCCTTCTTTTCAAACCCGCCGGACTGCTCGGCAAAGCATCCGTGGAAAAGGTATGAAGAACAGTGGTGCCAAGCGCTGGCTTCTCGCAGGTATCGCGCTCGCGGTGGCGGTGTCGTATTTTTCTGCGCAATTCAACCGCTACTATCTTGGCATCGCCATTGACTGCGGCATCAACATCATCCTCGCGGTCAGCTTGAATCTGATCAACGGCCACACCGGCCAGTTCAGCCTCGGTCACGCCGGATTCATGGCGGTGGGTGGTTACACTGCCGCGAAGTTCACGCTCGTTTTCGAGTCCATGGTTCCGGACAGCTTGAAGCCACTGCTGTTCCTGGTCGCGCTGGTGCTCGGCGGCTTGATGGCCGCGGTAGCCGGATTCAGCGTTGGTGTGCCATCGTTGCGCTTGAGGGGTGACTATCTGGCGATTGTCACACTGGGCTTTGGCGAGATCATCCGTGTGATCGTGCAGAACATGGAAAGCGTCGGGGCCGCCAGCGGACTCAAAGGTATTCCAAAATACAGCACGCTGGGCTGGACGTTTGCGCTTGCGGCAGTGACGGTCTATGCCGTTAGCGCGCTCGTAAACTCGACTTATGGGCGCGGCTTCATCGCGGTCAGCGATGATGAAGTCGCCGCCAGTTCGATGGGCATCAATCCGGTGCGCTACAAGGTGACGGCATTCGTCACCGGCGCGTTCTTCGCCGGCATTGCCGGTGGTTTGTATGCGCATCACAAGCAGTTTCTCTCTCCGACCGGATTCGACTTTCTCAAGTCCATCGACATCGTGGTCATGGTCATTCTTGGAGGCATGGGGCGCACCGCGGGCGTTATCATCGCCGCGATTTTGCTCACGGTGCTGCCGGAGTTCCTGCGCCAGTTCGCAGATTACCGGATGATCATTTACGCCTTGCTCATCATCGTCCTCATGATGGCGCGTCCGCAGGGCCTCTTCACGCTCGGCGCGAAAAAGAAAGAGGCCGCGAGAGTATGAGCGACGCGCTGCTGGAACTGAATCAGGCCACGATCAAGTTCGGCGGACTCACCGCGGTTTCCGAACTGAGCATGAAGATTCGCCCGGAGGAGCTTGTCGGATTGATCGGCCCGAATGGTGCGGGAAAAACCACTGCCTTCAATCTGATCACCGGCGTCTATCAGCCAACTTCGGGCGAAATTCGTTTCTCCGGCAAATCCATCAGAAACGCCAAGCCGCATGACCTCACCAAGTCCGGCATCTCCCGAACATTCCAGAACATCCGTCTTTTCAGTTCGATGAGCGTTTTCGACAATGTGCGCACTGCCACGCAGGTGCATCGCGTTCATGGCATCGGCAGCGCCCTGTGGCGCGGACGCAGTTTTCACACGGGTGAACTGGAAGTGGAAAAGCAAGTCCACGAATTGCTCGACATCTTTCAGCTTCGCGACCTGCGCCATGAAGATGCGTGCAGTCTTCCCTACGGGGATCAACGCCGCCTCGAAATCGTGCGCGCCCTGGCGACGCGCCCCAAGCTGCTGCTGCTTGATGAACCCGCCGCGGGCATGAATCCGACGGAGAAGGAGGAGCTGATGAAGCTCATTCAGTTCATCAAGGACAAATTCAAGATCGCCATCATGCTCGTGGAGCACGACATGAAAGTTGTCATGGGCATCTGCCAGCGCATTTATGTCCTCGAATATGGCGTCAAGATCGCCGAGGGCACGCCGGATGATATTCGGCAAAATCCGAAAGTCATCGAGGCCTACCTCGGAACCGAGGAGGCGAAACAGAAACCTCATGCTTGAGATCGAAAAACTCGAAGTCAATTACGGCTCGATCAAGGCCTTGCACGGCATTTCCTTAAAGGTGCCGGAAAAAAGCATCGTCACCCTGATTGGCGCCAACGGCGCGGGCAAGTCCACCACGCTGCGGGCGATTTCCGGCTTGATCAAAACCGGTGGCGGCACCGTGCGTTATGCCGGCGAGGACATCACCAACAAGCCCGCGCATGAAATTGTGGCCCGCGGTTTATGTCATGTGCCCGAGGGGCGGATGGTTTTCGCAAACCTCACCGTGATGGAGAACCTCCACATGGGTGCCTACTTGCGGAGCGACAAGGCAGGCATTGCGCAGGATGCAGATTACGCGTTCACGATCTTTCCGCGCCTCAAGGAACGCATCAACCAGCTCGCGGGCACGCTTTCCGGTGGCGAGCAGCAAATGCTGGCAATCGCCCGCGCACTGATGAGCAAGCCGCGCTGCCTCATGCTTGATGAGCCTTCACTGGGGATCGCGCCGATTCTGGTGCGCGCGATTTTTGACCAGATCGTGGCCATTAACAAAGAGCGCGGGCTGACGATTTTGCTGGTGGAACAGAATGCGAATCTGGCGCTTGGTATCTCGAACTACGGCTACGTGCTGGAGACGGGCCGGGTGCTGTTTGAAGACAACGCCCCCGCGCTGCGGGTGAATCCGCAGGTGCGCGAGGCTTATCTCGGCAGTTAGGCGGTTCTCGGGCCTGCACGTCTTTTTGACCCGTCCATTATTGCTATGAGGGTCTTGTGAAAAATTTCACAAACCGGTTGCCGCTTCCCAGCACGAGGCTAGCTTCAAACTAGCGCCATGACTGAAACGCCAAGCATCCTGCCTGTTAATTACGATTCCAAAATCGAAGGCAACATCGTCATCACCAAGCTCGACGCCGCCATTAACTGGATGCGCAAAAATTCTCTCTGGCCGATGCCGATGGGGCTGGCCTGCTGCGCTATTGAAATGATGGCCACGGCGGCTTCACGTTACGACATGTCGCGCTTCGGCATGGAGGTTTTCCGCTTCTCGCCACGTCAGGCTGACGTGATGATCGTGTCCGGCACCGTGACTTACAAAATGGCGCTGGCGGTGAAGCGCATCTGGGACCAGATGCCGGGGCCGAAATGGTGCATCGCCATGGGCGCGTGCGCCAGCAGCGGCGGCATGTATCGCAGCTATGCTGTGCTCCAGGGAATCGACCGCCTTATTCCAGTCGATGTATATATTTCCGGCTGCCCACCCAGGCCCGAGGCGCTGCTTGAGGGCCTGATGCGCTTGCAGAAAAAGATTGAAACCGAAGGCTCTTTCATGGAGCAGAAAAAGGAACTCATCGAAAGCTTGACTTGAATTCCCCATGAACGCGGCACAAATGGCACAAGCCCTGAAAGAAAAGTTCGGTGATGCAATTACCTCCGTAACCGAGTTTCGTGGCGAGCACTCTGTCACCGTCAATCTGGGATCGCTCAAACCCCTGATGCGCTATTGCCGCGAGGAGATGAGCTTTGATTATCTCATTGATGTTTCCAGTGTGGATCACTATGAGGGCGACCCGCGCTTTGAGATGGTTTATGAACTCTACGGCCTCGGTCATCATCAGCATCTGCGCGTGAAGTCGCTGCTTTCCGAGGAACAGGAGGCTCCTACGGTCAGCGACCTCTGGGCTACGGCAAACTGGCATGAACGCGAAGTCTTTGACATGATGGGCATCCGCTTTGACGGCCATCCTGATCTGCGTCGCATCCTGATGTGGGAGGGCTATCCCTTCCACCCGCTCCGCAAGGAATTCCCCCTCGCGGGCAAGCCCAGCGACATGCCGGAAGTCGCTTTCACGGGAATCGCGCCGCTTGAGGGCGGGCCGTTCGTGACTTCGCCCATTCATGCCAACACCATCGAGCGTGAGCCTCGCGCGAAGAGTTTTGGGGAATAAAGTTTGGAAAGAAAGGTGGCACACATTCGTTTGTTGCCATGTGCGTCTTGCGCATGTTTTAATCTGCAATCGAATTTACTTCCTCCATTATGAACACCCGCCTTATCAAACCACTCGTTCTTGGGGCTTTTGCCGCCCTGTGTGTGCTGCCGCAAAATTCCAGCGCTGCTGATGCCACCGGCTGGCCCCAGTTCCGCGGGCCGAGCAATGGCATCGCCCCGGCGCTTCCAGTTGCGGATGCCGGCAAGCTTAAGCTCACCAAGCTCTGGGTCACGCCCACCGACAGCGGATTCAGTTCCTTCGTGGTTGCCGGAGCTCAGGCATTCACCACGGTCAGTCGTGGCGGCAAGGAAACGCTTGTCTCGCTCGATATCAAGAGCGGTAAGGAGCAGTGGGCGCAACCTCTGGCCGATGCCAAATACGACGGCGGTGGTGATTCCGGCTCCCGCGATAACAAGGGTGGTGACGGCCCGCGCTCAACTCCGGCTGTGAACGACGGCAAGGTCTATGTCATCGACTCTCAGGTCACGGTTTATTGCCTCGATGCCAAGGACGGCAAGAAAATTTGGGTGCATGATGTGAAGAAGGAAAACGGCGGAGAAAACATTCACTGGCAGAACGCCGCCTCTCCCGTCATCGATGGTGAGCTTGTGCTCCTCGCGGGTGGCGGCAAAGGACAGGCGCTGCTCGGACTCGACAGGAAAACGGGCGCGGTGAAGTGGAAGGGCGAAAACGACGAAATGACCCACGCGACTCCGGTCATTACAGAAATACTCGGCACGCATCAATGCATTTTCTTCACCCAGACGGGACTTGTCTCCGTGGATCCGCAGAGTGGGAAAGTATTCTGGCGCGCGCCTTTCAAATACAGCACCAGCACTGCGGCCTCTCCTGTCGTCTCCGATGACATTGTCTATTGCTCCGCCGGTTACAATGTCGGCGCGGGCGCGTTCAAAATAGCCAGGAGCGGCGATGGCTTTACCGCCACTCAACTCTGGCTGAAGCCGGGCAATGACCTGGCCAACCACTGGAGCACGCCCGTCGTGAAGGACGGTTATCTTTACGGGATGTTCAGTTTCAAGAAATACGGCCAGGGCCCTCTCGCCTGCGTGGACATCAAAACCGGTGACGTGAAATGGGAACAGGCAGGCTACGGCCCCGGCCAGGTCATCCTCAGCGGTGACACCCTCATCGCCCTCAACGACAATGGCGAAGTCGTCTTCGTGAAGGCCGATCCCACGAAATACACCGAGATGAAGCGCGAGAAGCTCATCACTGGAAAAATCTGGAGCTATCCGGTCCTCGCTTACAACCACCTCTTCGCCCGCAGCACCAAGGAAGGCGGCTGTTGGGAGCTGAAGTGATCCTATTCGCGGTCACTGCTGTGGCACGCCAGCCATCAAGGTTTGTGTTCTCACAAACGACGTATTGTTTTAAATTTTGATTATTGTCGGCAACGTTCTTTACTTCTTGCTGTTACATAGTTGAATATCGATAATCTGATCTGATTGGTCTCAGTCGAAAAAACTCGCGCATGTCAAAGACTTCCCGAAATTTTTCCATCAAACTGGCGAAGCGAGAACTGCTGTTCGCTATCGTCTTTGCTTCATACATCGGTTCCATTGTCTGCAACTTCTATCTACTGAAGGAAATTGATCGCAATTACTCGGAATTGATCGACCACAGCGTCCCGGTCTTGAGAGAATTGAATAATGTCACCGCATCTGCGGCCTATGCCATTCATCAGACTTACCCCAGACTTTTTGATGAAAAAGCCCCTGGACGCATTGAGGCGTTGCAAAGAGCACGGGCGGCACTGACGGACGAAACACTGACCCGTATCCGTTTCCTGCAAAGTGACTTTTCAGGGATTAGCCTTGGTGAAATGACGGAACTCAAGGAGGTGGGTGAAGAATTTTCACGTATCGGCAACAATGTTGTAAAGCTGTATGCCGAAGAAAATCTGAAGGAAGCGGAGTTGTATCGGGAACGCGAGTTGCGCCCCGCATTGGAGCGTTATATAGCCGCAACCAAAATGATGGCCGACAAAATCTCTGATATAGGGGAGAAATCCAGCGATCAAATCACGGAAAAGACCCGAAGGATGTCCCTTTCCGTTCTTGGCTTCGCGAGCTGGCCTGCGATTGCGTTGTTGTTGATATTCATCGTATTGCTCTCACTAGGATTGGTTGTTCTTTTCATCATGTTCAAAGCCACTTGGGACATCAAAAATGTTGAAAAGAAAACGCCCGGCAGTTGGAACCATTGAGAATTCCGTGGGATGCTGGCGCGGAGAACAAATAATCTAAAAGACGTGGTGGCCCGAGACGGATTCGAACCGCCGACACGAGGATCTTCAATCCTCTGCTCTACCAACTGAGCTATCGGGCCATTCGCAAAAAGCGAATCGGGAGTATGCGTGGCGTAGTGCGGCGCGCAAGAGGAATTTGCTGGCGATGCCGCTATCGCTGAACCTCTCGCCAACATGCTTGTAAAACAGCGGGTCTTTTGTAATCTGGCGCACATGGAAAAATCTTTTCGTCTGACACTGCTGCTTATCTTCGGCTTCCTGGCCCGGACTGTCCTCGCGGTGGAGATTGTGGGCGGAGTGCATGTCGCAGCCACAGGCAACACGGCGACACTTCGATGGAAGACTGACGTTGAATGTGGTTCTCGTGTCAGGGTCGGGTTGGCGGCGGAGAATCTGGATCGCAAACTCAGCGCCGATGGGGTTGGCGTGGATCATGGGATCGTCGTTGGTGTATTGCAGCCGGATACGACTTATTTTTTCAATGTCGGCACCTCGCGCAAGGTTTTGGCTGTCGGCAGTTTTCATACGTCCGGTCAGGCTGCAACAAAAAGCGGCAGCGCAGCGCCTGAGAAAAAAACTCTTTTGCCAGTGCGCAAAGCCCCTCCGACCCGGAAAATCTGGGGGAACATCGGCTCGCTTCAAGATCACTTTGACCGACACGGTCGTGACTTCGGCGCCAAGACTCCGGACGATTATGCCCGGATGTCGTGGGAATTTCTCAACCGGGCACTCGATGAGGGATGGTCGGCGAAGGTGGATGGCAGCGACGGGACGATCCGCATTTGGGATGCAAAGTCGCGGGCCTTTGCCGCCTACAATCGCGACGGCACGACGAAGACCTATTTCAAGCCCGGCGGTCCCGATTATTTCGAACGGCAGCCGGGGAAGCCCACCAAATTGATACGCCCAGAGTAACCTTCAACGCACCCATTCCATGTCCACCTGCCTTGTCTGCGGATACCCGAAACTGAAAGAGCCTCCGCGCGCCCCATCGGGCGGCGGATCTTATGAAATCTGTCCGTGCTGCGGCTTCCAGTATGGAGTGGACGATGATGACAAAGGGATCACAATCGTAGCAGCTCGGAAACGATGGATTGAGGGCGGAATGAAATGGAGCAGCCGAGGACAGCCGGTTCCGAAACTCTGGAAACCGCAGGATCAGCTTGCCATACTGACGACATCCGTGAAAAGCAAAAGACGCTAATAGAGCCGAAAAGCAGCAAAAAAATATATCAGCGGGAACGGCAGACTTGCCGCGATAATTCGTATGGTATTGAAGTAAATCGTGGAAATACATTGAGAAGAAAACACGTATTTTCCAGCCAGCCATGAAGCCGGTCGTTAGCTTGCAACTTCCGTCTCATGGGGCATCAGTCAGACTCCATTCGCCAATCAACGCATGAACAAATCCAGCATCCTTGCCTCTCTCGTCATTCTCTTGTTTGTGACACCACTTTCAGCTGCCAAACCTGCCGCGAAACAGATAGATCCGCACACTGCGGCTGACATTCTGAAGAAGATCACCTGCCCACCCCAGTTCAACGCCACCGTTTTCGCATCGCCTCCGCAACTGGCCTACCCCATCTTCATCAGTGCTGCGCCAGACGGAACGTTGTTTGTGGGATGTGATGAAAATGGATCGCTCGACCGCAAAACGGGCCGCGGAAAAATTATGATGTGCCGCGACACTGATGGCGATGGTGTCGCTGACAAGTTCACCACGTTTGCGATGGTGGACAGCCCGCGCGGTGTGACTTGGGACGCAAGCACGCGCACGCTCTATGTCATGCATCCGCCGAATCTCACGGCGTATCATGACGACAACAACACTGGCGTGGCCAACAGGCAGGAGGACTTGGTCACTGGACTTGGTTTCAGTCTCGACTTTCGCGGCGCGGATCACACCACGAACGGCTGCCGTCTGGCCATCGACGGCTGGATTTACATCGCCGTTGGGGACTACGGCGCAGTTAAGGCCACCGGCAAGGACGGTCGCACGCTGGCGATGCGAGGCGGCGGCATTGTGCGAGTGCGGCCTGACGGCAGCGGCATGGAGCGCGTGGTCTGGAATACGCGCAATCTCCTCTCGGTCGCCATCAGCCCCACGCTGGAACTTTTCACCCGCGATAACACGAACGACGGTGATGACTGGAATGATCGCCTGAGCTTCAATCCCTTCGGCGCGCAGATGGGCTATCCCACACTCTTCCGCAATTTTTCCGATGAGATCATCCCCACCATGATTGATTTCGGTGGCGGTTCGCCAGTGGGATCGATTTTTATTGATGAACCAAATCTGCCCAAGGAGTGGTCATACGGCTTCTATTCCGTGGAATGGGGGCGCAATGAAATCGATCTGCATCCGCTCACACCCGACGGCGCGGCATGGAAGGCCGGCACCAAGCAGTTCATGAAAATGACCCACGCCACCGACTTGGACGTGGATGGATCCGGTCATCTTTATGCCGCGAGCTGGGATGGCGCGACCTTCACTTACAACGGTCCGAATGTTGGTTACATCATCCGTCTGACCCCCAAGGACGCGAAGCCAGGGCAGGTTCCTGATTTGAAAAAACTCGATGAGGCGAAGCTTGTAGAGCTGGTCGGCGGCTCCAGTGCCGTGTGGCGTCAAGCAGCGCAGCGGGAACTTTTGCTTCGTGGGGCCAAGCCCGGTGTGTCGGAAGGCTTGCAGAAAATCGTCGAGAAGAACGACAATATCGGCGCGCGCGTCGCTGCGATTTTCACCCTCAAGCAACTGCTTGGTGCGAAATCACATCCCGCGCTCATGGAATTGCTGAAGCATGATGAGGTGCGCGAGTATGCGCTCAAGGCCCTTGCCGATGACCAGCGTCTGGCGCTGGAAGTTCCTGCGAAACCCTTCGTGGATGCGTTGACTGACAAAAATCCCCGCGTGCGACTTCAGGCCGTGACGGGCCTTGGACATCTCGGCAAATCGGAGGCCGCGCAGGCCATGCTGCCGCTCACGGCGGACAGCGACTACACGGTCGCCCACATTGCCGTGCAGGCACTCCGCTGGCTGGATGCTTCTGACGTCTGTCTCGC